>JADZAD010000242.1 GCA_020852775.1 Anaerolineae bacterium | reverse complement strand
GCCCGGAAAATGGGTTTACATAACAGTTTGGGATGGGCTGGCGTGTTTGGCAGAGTTCGCATCACCTGCGCCTGCTTACCATCAGAGACGGCACCCTGCACAACCTGCGTTAACCTGTGAGTCAGACTGCACGGGCCAGCGTGGCCCCGGAAACCGATCGGGCGCCCGCACTCAACAGTGCGTCAGCACAGGCATCGATCGTCGCTCCGGTTGTGCAGACATCATCAATCACTAGTATATCATATCCTGTAACAGCAGCATGGCTTGCGGCAAACGCCTGCTCCACGTTCGCCTGACGAGCGGCGTAGTTCTGCCCGACCTGCGCCGGGGTGTGCCGGGTGCGCCACAGGGCCTCCCGGGGCAGCAGCGGCAGTTCCCACACCGCGGCAAGGGCCTCCGCCAGCAGATACGCCTGATTATAGCCACGCGTGCGTTCGCGTTCCGGATGCAGAGGGACAGCCACCAGCCGTATCTCACCGCCGGGCGGCACCAGGGCCCCCTTCAGAGGCCGCATCGCCTCCGCAAACTCATTTGCGAGGGCGCGCTGTGAGCCGTATTTGAAGGCTCTGATCGCTGCCCTCAGCGTCCCGTCATAGTAGAACGCACCACGCAGTGTCGCAAAGTGGTGCGGATGTGCCTGGCAGCGCATACAGGTTTCCTTACCCGGCGAAGGCTGTCCGCAAACCCGGCACAGCGGAGGCTCTACCGGGTGGAACCGATCCCTGCATATCTCACACAGGGCCACGCCCACCCGTCCGCACCCGCCTGCACAACGCCGCGGGAAGATCAGGTCAATCAGGCGGTCAGCCATCTCACGAAGCGATTGCACCGGTGGCCCCCTCCAACAGGAATACAAAAGGCAGGCAAACGCTTCAGCGGAAGCGCCCCCTGCCCTGCTTCTGGTAACCGGCGGTGTCTACTGTCCGCCGAAGAACGTCCTGAACAACTGCACACCTGCCGGGCCAAGCAGCACGATCCAGATCGTCGGGAAGATCAGCAGCACCATCGGGATCATCATCTTGATCGGAGCCTGCTGCGCCTTCTCCTGCGCGCGCTGGCGGCGTTTGATGCGCATCTGCTCAGACTGCACCTTGAGCACACGAGCGATACTCACGCCGAGCTGGTCAGCCTGAATGATCGCCCCGGTAAAAGTCGTCACGTCCGGCACATCCATGCTCTCCCCCATGGCGCGCAGCGCATCACGGCGGGACTTGCCAAGCTGGATCTCGCGGATCACACGTCCGAAAGCCAGCGCCAGCTCGTTCTCCCATTTATCAGAAACCTTCGACATCGCCTGGTCAAAGCCGAGTCCGGCCTCCACACAGATTGTCATCAGGTCAAGCGCGTCAGGCAGCGCCTTGGTGATATCATCCTGCCGGCGCTTGATCTTACTGGAAAGCATCATCTGGGGCATCATGAAGCCCAGCGCGCCCCCCCCAAAAAGTCCCAGAATGATGTACAGAGTTGACTGCTTGGTGATTGTAAAGACAAAGAGCAGCAGCAACCCCAGGCCGACCATCGCCACGAAGCGGATGCCCCAGAACACGGGCGGATTCAGCCCATTCGGATTGCCTGCTAGGTCGAGCTGGCGCTGCGTCTTTTCCAGCGCCTCCTTCGGGGTGAACTGCGTGGTGAACCGCGCAATGTTCTGCATGATCGGCATGATCACACGCTGGGTAAACGGAACAGACATCTCAATCTCTTCGAGATTGGCGCTGACCTGCTGATCCATCGTGTAATACTCCGCCAGCCGGTCGGCCAGCGGATCACTCTTGTTCTTGTTAGTGATCGCCACTGCCAGCAAGCCAATGCCCACGATCACCACGATCCCGATGAGCACCCATGGCAGGATTTGAGCCAGTGTGAAGTTCATATCGCCCCTCCTTGCTCCGGTGGCTTAATGTCGTACCACCGGACTGCAACTAACGTGTGGCCCGGGTGCGCCGCCTCAGACCTCGATATCGACGATGCGCCGGATCACGGCGAGGCCGATCGCCAGCATGACCACCGCAATCGCTACCATCGGCCAGCCGCACGGAATAGGCAGGCCGGGGATGTTCGCCCCGATCGGCGGCCCCAGGAAGAGCTGGCCCATGTAGGTCGGGTTGATGATGTACAGAAAGATCGACAGGCCGACCGGCAGGAAGCCAATCAGCATCCCTGTTGCGCGCCCTGACGCAGTCAGGACGGAGATTTCACCCTTGATACGCACCCGCTCCCGGATGGTGTGCGAGATCGTGTCAAGAATCTCCGCCAGGTTACCACCCACCTCACGCTGAATGTTGACCGCGGTGAATACCAGATCGAGGTCTTCGCTCTCGATACGACTGAGCATGTTGTTGAGTGCCGTCTCGATCGGGACGCCGATCGCCATCTCGGCCACCACGCGCTTGAACTCCTCGCCTGCCGGCTGTGGTGACTCCCGGCTGACGGCCTCCATCGCCTGCGGGACGCTGTCACCAGCCCGCAGCGCGTTTACCCACAGGCCGAGGATGTCGGCAAGCTGGTTATTGAAGTCTTTCAGGCGTTTCTTCTGGCGTGAGCCAACATAGATGCGCGGGAT
>JADZAD010000241.1 GCA_020852775.1 Anaerolineae bacterium | reverse complement strand
GCCAGCCCACCTTCCGCCGGGGCGAAAGCGAGGCGATTGTCGGCAAGCCATGTATATCCGTTCAGGTTGCCCAGCTCGACTTGAAGCACAAGGGCAGTGTCTGCCTGATAAAGCAGAACGCGTCCATCCACCTGCTGCACCAGCAGCCATTCTGAGTCAGGCGACCAGAGGAGATCGACGATGCTCAAAGTGCCGACGTTATAGATCAGGGGCGTGAAATCCTCTCCTGCCCCGGCCAGGTAGACCTGGAAGCCCTCGTCAACGGCATAGGCCAGTTTGCTGGCATCCGGGGCCCAGGCGATCGTCCGTCCTCGCACCGGATCGACCGGCGTGCCCGCATCCGGCGCAAGAACCTGCCCGTTGCCACTGGCGGGTGCAATGGTGATCACTGCCCCGCCTGAACGATAGGCCAGCCAGTCGTCCCCCGGCGCGACAGCGAAATCAGTGATTGCCTGATCCGGGCGTGAAATGATGGTGGCTGTCGCCTGATCTCCAGCCGCGGGCTGCCGCCAGACCTGCCCGGCCTGATCAAGATAGTACAGATTGGAATCAAGCGGCCAGAGCGTGAGCGAAACGCTCTCCGCCTGGGGGCGCGGAGTCTCTGACAGGGCAGGCTGTGTTGCTGCTGCCGGGGCCTCCTGCGGGGTGATCACCGCTGCAGTGGGGGTCGGTTCAGGCAAAGTGGATGGTGGCGTGGCAGGCGTACCCACGCAGGCGGTGAATACCCCCACCGCAGCACAGACGGTGATCCATGTCAGGAGGCCTCGGCGCATGACAACTCAACCTGTCTTTTCAGAGCCGGCTAACTGGCGGGAAGGGCGTCAACTGCCTGTTGCAGCAATGCACGGATCTCATCCACGTCAGTGTGGCGGCCTGTCGCCAGCTTGCTATATACCAGATCACCGTTAACGACCACTTCGTAGCGGCCACCGTCACTGGGGATCAGGGTCCAGCTTGCGATATAGGGTTCAAATTCCTTGAGCAGTGTGTCCGTCATACTGACGGCGCGAGGGGTATAGTTTCAAGCCGCGCAGTAGGTAATCTCTACCTTCAACATCATTGGCCTCCTGTGGACATGCAGATGGTTATTCAGGGGTGAAGCACCCTTGCATCAGTATACATGAAAACACCTCGTTCGTGCCTTTGTGTCGAGTACATTGTGCGCAGATAGACCATTTGTGCTATTATGTCGCTATGATGGCCTCCACACCGATCCACAGGCGATAACGCGGTATAATCCGCTCGCGGCATTAAGCATGAGGCTGCTCACCAGAAATCGAGCTACTGCATGAACCAGACCGGCCCAATCCGTGCAATCAGACATGTTGCTGTGCTCTACCATCCCAAGATTCAGCAGTCGCATGATGTTGCTGAGTCGGTATGCCGCTGGCTGGCGGAACAGCAGATCACGGCATGGCCGGCCCTGACATGGGATGAGACGGCTATTCGCCCGCGTATCCCGGATATGGACCTGGTTATTGTCCTGGGGGGCGATGGTTCGATGCTGCGCGCGGCGCGCATGGCTGCCGGGTATGACATCCCCCTTCTTGGTATCAACATGGGGCGTCTGGGCTTTCTGTCGGAGTTAAGCCCCTCCAACTGGGAGGCCCAGTTACCGCATGTCCTGACCGGCGAGTACTGGATCGAACAGCGGTTAATGATCCGTGCGCGCACGTGGCGTGGATCGGACCTGATTGGCGACCATCTCGCGCTGAACGATGTCGTGATCAGCCGGGGGTCACTGGCGCGGGTGGTACGGCTGCGTACCCGGATCGATGGCAACCTGCTGACGACTTACGTGGCAGATGGGGTGATCGTCAGCACACCGACTGGCTCGACGGCCTATGCATTGGCCGCGGGTGGCCCGATCCTGCCCCCGGAACTGCGCAACATGCTGCTGCTGCCGATCGCGCCGCATATGTCGCTCAACCGGCCCATCGTGCTGGCGCGTGATGCCACAGTGAAGATCGGAGTCCGCACCGATCACAAGGCGATCCTGACGGTGGATGGACAGTTCGAGGTGGAACTGGAAAGTGGAGATGAGATCGAAGTCAGCTCCGCTGACCACACCAGCCTGTTCATCCGGCTGGGAAGCCGAGCCTATTTCTATGATACCCTGCTGGCACGGATGGCCCCGAAGCCGGTTGCCGACGAATATTAGACAGGGCATGTTGTAAGGACTGTTGTTGGAATGGCAGAGATCAACGTACCGGACAGTAGTGAGAATGTTGCCACCGTGATGACCTGCACGGTGCATCCGACCGTGGAGACTTCCCTGCGCTGCAACAAGTGCGGACGCCCGATGTGCATGAAGTGCGCGGTACGTACCCCGGTAGGATATCGCTGCCGTGAGTGTGTCCGTGGTCAGCAGCAGATTTTCTACAACGCTGAAGCCGCCGACCCATTCATCCAGGGTGCAATCGCTTTCGTGCTGGGCGGTCTGGCTATCTCGCTGAGCGGGCTGATCCCGTCATTCGGCATCTTCGGCTGGTTGATCGCCTTCTGGGCAGGCTCGGCGGCGGGGGGGCTGATCGGTGACCTGGCCCACCGCGCCGTGAACCGGCGGCGCGGACGGTACTCATGGCTGATCGTGGGCGGTATGGTGGCCCTTCCGGGGGCGCTGGCGCTGCTGGTTGCCTTCCTCATCTTCGGTACCTTCCCACTGATGATGGCGATCTTCGGTGTGATGGCGGTCGTCGGGGCGGCTGGCCGCCTCCGGATGGGCCGGTAGACGCACAGCGCGGTTCGAGGGGTGAGAGACGCTATGCTGAGTGAGATCACGATCCGGGACTTTGCGATCATCAGCGAACTGGTAATCCGGTTTGATCCCGGATTCAACGTCCTGACGGGCGAGACCGGCGCGGGCAAATCGATCATTATGGATGCGGTTGGGCTGCTGTTAGGAGCCAAAGCTGATAGTTCGGTGGTACGTGCCGGTGCACCGATGGCGCTCGTGGAGGGTATTTACAGCATTCCGGAAGGTGCGATCCGCGCAAAGGTCTCCGAGATCCTCACCCGCGAAGCAATCGAAGGAGACTCTGCGGATGAGATCGTGATCACCCGCGAGATCCGCAGTGGTGGCAGGAGCGTGGTGCGCGTCAACGGGCATCTCTCGAACCAGAATGTACTGCAGGAGATCGGCGAACTGCTGATCGATATTCACGGGCAGGGAAACCACCTTTCACTCCTCAAGCCCGCCGCTCATCTTGAATTGCTGGATCGGTACGGGCACCTCGAAGGCCCGCGTGCGCAGATCGCGGAACTGGCACACCGGGTTGATAAGGTGCGTGCCGAACAGCGGCACCTCCAGCAGAACCTGCAGGCGATCCGGCAGCGCACTGATATGCTGAGTTTCAAGGTGAACGAAATTACTTCCGCCGCGCTTGAATCGGGTGAAGACACTGAACTCGATGAGGAAGCCCGCCGGCTAGCGAACTCCGAGCAGATTGCCACACATGCTGCGGAGGCGTTTGCAGCGGTTTTTAATCCGATCGGTGGGGAGGGCGCGTCCGCCAATGACCTGCTGGCACAGGCGGCACTGGCGCTCAACCGGCTGGCGAAGATCGACCCTGCCGCGCAGGACCTCGCCAGCCTCGCGGAAACCCTTTCGGTACAGGCAGAAGAACTCGGTCGCAGCCTCGATCATTACCAGGATCGTATCGAATTCGATCCGGATCGCCTGAGCCTGATCGAACTGCGTCTGGCGACAATCAACGCCCTGAAGCGCAAATACGGGCAGGGCGACATCGAGGGCCTGCTGAAGGTGGCAGAAGACGCTGCTGCTGAACTGGCGCTGATCGACAACAGTGATGAGCGTATTCTGCAATTGCAGGATGAGGAAGCAACGCTGCTGGCGGAGATCGGCCGGCAAGGCGCGGCGCTCTCACGGTTGCGGGCTGAGGCCGCCGACCGGCTGGCACAGGCCGTCGAGGGCGAACTGAACGACCTCAGGATGGAGGCGGCACGCTTCAGCGTTGCGATTGACCACGATGATGATCCACTGGGCGCCCCGGTGGGAGACTACCGGGTGCGCTTCGATGAAACCGGTATTGACCGGGTCGAGTTTATGCTGGCCGCCAACCCCGGTGAGCCCCTGCGCCCGATGATCCGCGTCGCCTCCGGGGGTGAAACGGCACGTATCATGCTGGCACTCAAGACGGTACTCTCACGCGCTGATGAGACGCCTGTCCTTATCTTTGACGAGATCGACACCGGCATCGGGGCGCGCATCGGTGTGATGGTCGGACAGAAACTGTGGTCGCTGACAGCCAACCACCAGGTGATCGTCGTCACGCATATGGCGCAGCTCGCAGGCTTCGGTGACCGGCACTTCAAGGTCGAGAAGCAAATCAACGGCAGCCGCACCGAGACGTTCGTCTACCCACTTGACGAACAGCCACGCATCCAGGAACTCTCCGCGATGCTCGGCCCGGAAGCAGCCTCGTCGCGCCAGAGCGCCCAGGAAATCCTCCGGCTCGTTCAGCAGATCAAAGCCAGCGCCCCGTCCGCGGGCTGACCATACGCAGAACCTTCTCTGCTGATACGCGGGGCTTCGCAAGGGATGTGAAGCCCCGCTGTCTGTTTCTCACAGATCCAGCCGATTCACGTTATACAGTGCAGAAACATGTGTTGTCTCTCGGAGCAATCGTAACCACGCTGGAACAGGATGAAGGAAACCCATACGGATGGACGAACGACCGGTTCGCTTTGAAGACCTGATCGAGCGCCACCATGACGAACTGTACCGGTACGCCTGGCGGCTGCTGGACGGGGCTGGAATGGTGGAGCCACAGGATGTAATACAGGAGGTATTCATGAATGCCTACCGTGCCTACCCGACGCTGCGGGCAGGCAGCAATACCCGCGCCTGGCTGTTCCGGATCACAACGAACTGTGCTTACAGTATGCTGCGTCGGTCTCGACGCGAACGCGCCAGCACCATTTCGCTCGATGAGGAAGCGCTGCGTTCGCCTGCCGATCCCCTCGAACGGCAGGTTGCACGCCGGCAGGTGGTCGAGAGCGTCCAGGAAGCAATTAGCCTGCTCCCGCCGCGCCAGCAGGCGGCGGTGCTGATGCGCCATATTCATGGCCTGAGATATGACGAGATCGCTGCGGCGCTGGAATGTTCAGAAGAAGCGGCGCGGGCCAGCGCCTCCGAAGGGGTGCGCCGCCTGCGCCGCGAACTGACCGGAATGGAGGAATAAGCAGGATGAACGACGAAAAACGGATTGAAGGTATGCTGAATGACACCCTGCCCGGCCCCACGCCTGAAGTGGTTGTGCGGTCGCACCGGGCGGTGAAGGAATGGTTCGCGCGGGAAGCGCCAACCGTCTACTGGGACACGATTGACACCCCGGTAGGGCGGCTGTATATGGCGGCGGGTGAAGCCGGGTTGTCGCACATCAGCTTCGGTATCGAGGAGACACGCTTCATGGCGACGCTTGATCCGCTGGCACATGCCGTTCGCAGCCCGGAACGCCTGCTTGATGCTGCCCGCCAGATCGAAGCCTATTTTCGCGGGGAGTTCCACTTCGACCTGCCCGTTGATCTCGATATGCTTACGCCGTTTCAGCGTGAGGTGCTGCGGGTGGTCGCCAGTATTCCGGCAGGCGCGGTGATGACCTACCGGGAGGTCGCGGCAGCAGTGGGCCGTCCGCGCGCCAGCCGGGCGGTGGGGAACGCCGTCGCCCGCAACCCTGTGCCGATCGTGATCCCCTGCCACCGCGTGGTGGCCTCGAATGGGCTGCTCGGTGGGTACAGCGGCGGCGGCGGTATCCGCGACAAGATCAGCCTGCTCCGGCTGGAGGGCGCGCCGGTACAGCACCTCCGCGCAAGGGCGTAACAAAAAGGGGCTCGTCGGTCAGTTGCAGGCGGGCCCCTTCTGCAGCGGCTCACAGGCGGCTACTGTGCGGGTGAGATATTCACATCGGCAGGCATGCCGGGCCTGAGCAGCCCATCCGGGTTGTCGATCTGGATCTCAACCGCGAAGACCAGGTTCACCCGCTCTTCCTCGGTCTGCACGTTACGCGGGGTGAACTCCGCCTCCCGTCCGATCAGCACTACCTTGCCCTCGAATGTCCGGCCTGAATATGCATCGACGGCAATCTCGACGGGCGCACCCAGCATCACCTGCCCGATCTGCGTCTCCGGGATGTAGACGACCAGCCGCAGGGTATCGAGGTTGGCGATCGTCAGCAGCGGGACACCCGCCTGTGCCGTCTCTCCAGTCGAGATCGAGCGTGTTGTTATTATCCCACCGATCGGGGCGGCCAGTGTGTATTTCAGCAGCTTCGCGTCAACAATCGCGAGGTTGGCTTCGGCGAGTTGAAGCTGTGCACGGGCGATCGCCTGCTCATAGATGGTTGCGCCGTTAGCCACCATGTTGTACCGCGCCTGCGCCAGGTCAATCTGTGCTTCATAGACCGGAATCTGTGCTGCGGCCTGCTGCGCGGTCGCCAGCTCCGCCAGCGGGCGGTCCTGTTCCTGCCGGAGAATATCCAGCTTGCGGAGCGCACCCTGATACTGCGCGTCGGCAGCGCGAAGCTGCGCCTCGTAAATCTGGATACTGTACTGCTGGCGTTCAATTGCTGCATCATCGTGCTCGTTGACCCAGAAGGTTACCGGGACATCGGTGACACTCTCCAGCCAATTCAATGTGTAGTGCTGCTGCTCAAGCTGCACCCTGAGCAGTTCAACCTGTTTGAGGGCAAGGTCGGCCTCGGTCTCTGCGCTGGCAATACGTGCATCATAAGCGGTTGGGTCGCTGGCTGCGCCCCATGCCTGCCCTGAGATCAGCCGCGCACCCTCAAGCTGGGCGCGCGCTTCGTTGAGCGCTGCCTCTGCCGCGGCGGTTTCCTCCGGGCTGGCTCCAGCCATCAGCCGGTTGAGGCTGGCGGTTGCTGTTTCCACGGCAGCCTGTGCCCGCGCGCGTTCAGCTTCCAGCAGGGTGGTATCGAGCTGCACCACTGCCTGACCGGGCTCGACACTATCGGATTCGTCGGCAAGGAGCTCGGAGACACGCCCGCCCACTTCCGACACGACGCTGACCGAATCAGCCTCGATGAAGCCGGAAGCTGTGAGCGGTTCGCCTGTGCTCTGCGCGCTGGCGCTACACGCGCTGAGGCCCAGCGCGTGTAGCGCTGTGATGATCAGGATGGTGTACAGATACTGGCGCGGCATTATTCGCCTCCTCGCACGGTAAAGAGCGCATCGGCAGGCATGCCGGGCTTGAGCAGGTGGTCAGGGTTCTGGATGCGGAGCTTGACGCCATACACCAGGTTGACGCGCTCCTCACGCGTCTGGATGCTGCGCGGCGTAAACTCGGCTTCAGCAGCGATGAAAACGACTTCGCTGCTGAAGGTCTGCCCGGGGAACGAGTTGACCGTCACGATGGCCTCCTGACCGAGGAACACGTCGCCAAGCTGTGGCCCGGTGACGTATACCGTCAGATCAACCGTGTCAAGATTGGCGATGGTGATCAGCGTCGCGCCGGGGACGGCCAGTTCCCCGGCATGCACCGTCGTGTCGAGCACCGCCCCGCTGATCGGGGCCCGTAGCGTCAGGCGGTCGATCTGCGCCAGAATACCGTCTGCGGCGGCCTGCACCTCCGCGACCCCGGCATCCGCCACGGCGAGGTCCTCCGGCGTTGCGCCAGCGCGGATGCGCTCCAGTTCGCTCTGTGCGCGGGCCAGCGAAGCGGTTGCTGTTTCGATGGAGGCCTGCGCCTGGGTTACCTGTGCCTGTAACCCCTGCGGATTGGCCTCCAGCCGCTGGAGCGCGGCGACCAGTGCCTGTGCCCCACTGACGGCTTCCTGTGCGCTCTGCAGGTTGATGAATGCCTCTTCATACTTCTTGGGCGCGTAGGCCAAGCCCCCGACGTTGATGTCCGGGTGAACCTGCGACATGAACTCATAGGTTATCTTCGCGTCTTCCGCGATAGAAAGCTGGGCCTGTGCCGCGCCGACCTGTTCCTGAGCCACCGCCAGCCGTGTTTCCGCATCGACGAGCTGCACCATGATGTCCTGCGGGTTGTTCCGCACCGCGGCGCTGGCGGCGAGGGCAACCCGGGCGGCATCGAGCGCAGCCTGCGCGATTTGCACCTGTGCCTCCGCCTGTTCGATTACCTCGGCGCGCGGCCCGGCGGCGATTTGGTCACGCTGCGCCTCAGCGATGGCGAGCTGGGCCTGTGCCGCTGCCAACTGTGCCTCAAGGAGCGAGGTATCCAACTGCACGACAACCGCATCCACCGGGACATCTTCGCCTTCAGCGAAGGGCAGGTCAGTCACCCGTCCACCAATCTCCGCGGCGAGGTCTACCGTCTCCGCTTCGATGAAGCCGGAGAGGAACAGGTCGCCAGGTGCGGCGCCTGCTTCGATTCCGGCACTCTGCAGCGCCTGTGCGCGGAGGCGGGGGCTGGTCGCATAGACCACCCCGGCCACGATCAGCGCGACCAGCATGAGCGCACCGATCCCTTTCACAAAGGCCGGGCGGTGTGTACCGATCGTTTTTTGTATTCCTTCGATCCCCATACAGTGTCAATCCTTGCGGCGGATACACGAGATGAACACATCCTCAAGTGAGGGAGGAATCACAGCGGTCAGCCCAGGGGAGACCCCGCGCTCCGCCAGAATAGTCTGGATAGCCGAGAGCCACTGCTCGACCTCTGGCGCGACAACGTGAATCTGCGCGCCATACAGGGCAACCTCCTCGACCGGGAGCCTGCTGCTCTCCCGTGCCTGGCTGAGGGCTTCAAACGCGATGGTCGGGTTGTCCGGGCTGAGTTCCAG
>JADZAD010000240.1 GCA_020852775.1 Anaerolineae bacterium | reverse complement strand
GCCCATTCACCCAGGTCATCGACCAGAAAGATCTGGGCATGGTAATAATTAAACGCCTGGCTGATCTGCTCCACGATCAGAGGTAGCAGGATGTCCATATTCAGGATCGAGGTCGCCGCACGAGTGACCTCGTTCGTCGCCTGAAGGCGGCGCGCCCGCTGCTGGGTCTCATCGATCAGTAGCAGGCTTTCCAGCGCGGTAGCCGCCTGATCCGCCACGGTATCGAAGAAGCGCGAATCCTCCTCACTGAAGGCATCACGCGGACGCGTGCTGAACAGTGAGATCCAGCCGAGCGTCCGCCGGCTGGAGACCAGTGGGAAGTGGGCAAGCGCCGTAACCCCGCAGACCTGCAAAGCTGTCTTGCCAAAGTCCGACAGCCTGCTGGATGCGAGGTCGTTGATCACCACACTGTTCGTCGAGGCATCTTCCAGCCCGACAAACGGGAAATCGCCAATACGCGGGCTGGGTGAAAGCTCCAGCCGCTTGCCACCCTCCGGACGTGACCAGTGCCGCAGTACCAGTAAAGGCTGAGAGGTCAACCGCCCGTGCCGGCCCTCAACGATGGTGATCAACGCCTGATCCACCGCGGAGACCTGGCACAATTCCATCAGGCGCTGGGCGAGGTCATCCGGGCTGCTCGCCTCGGCGATGCGCTGGCTGGCCGCGTACAGGCGGTTCGTCTCCGTCAGGGACTGCTGTGTCTGCTCAAACAGGCGGGCGTTGTCCAGTGCCAGCGCCACCCGGCCCAGCACCTCATCCACCAGCCCCTTCTCCTCCTCGGAGAACTCGCGGCCTTCCGGAGTGGCTAATTCCAGCTTCCCGATCACCTCTCCACGGAGCGAAATCGGCATCGTTGTCAGGTCGTGTCCGTTCGCGCCTTCGCCACCCTCAACCCGCCGGACATCACTGAGATCATACTGAAAGGCTGCTCCTTCGATTGCCTTACGCTGATAGGCATCCCAACTGTCGCGGGTAAGCATCTGGGTAAGCTGAACAGAGGCGGAGAGCAGGCCTTCCTTTTCCTGGAACAACTGTGCGTTGCGGATGGCAACCGCAAGCTGGTCGGCGACCGTCTGCAGGACGGAGATCGTAGCTTCGTCAAACGCATCCGGCGTGATGGACTGGATATCAAGCGCACCGATAATCTGGTCACCGATACGCAGCGGGATCGCCAGTTCAGCACGGGTATCCGGCAGAAGCTCATTCCGGCGGTGCACCACGCTCGTATCGGTATCACGCGCCAGCACCGGCTCACCGCGCTCCGTCACCTGCCCGATCACGGATTGCGACCCGACAGCCAGTTTGTGCCCGCGCTCAAGAAGCTGGCGCCCCACTGACCCTGTACTGGAACGCAGTACCGCGTACTGGCGCAGATCATCGATCAGAAAGACCTGCGCGTGATAATAGCCCAGCCGGTCGCGCAGCATCTCGACTGCGATACGCATCAGGTTCTCAAGGTTCGTTTCAGCCGCAATCACACGCCCCATACGAGCAGTGATCTCAAGCTGGCGTGTCCGCTCACGGATCGCCTGCTCCTGGTTATATATCGTCTGCTGCAGGCGTTCCGCCATATGGTTGAATGAGCCTGCAAGGGTATTGATCTCAATGATATCAGAGGCCGGGGCACGGGTTTCATACTCACCCTGCGTGATGTGGGCAGTGGTTTCGACCAGCGTGCGGAGCGGGCGGGAAATATCCTGCGAGATCACCACACCAGCGGCCAGCGCGACCAGCGCGATAGCCAGCCCGATCAGGGCGTACAGCAGGATCGTGGTCAACTGCCGCGGCCCGATAGCCTCGCTCAGGTCCTGCTTGACCACCACGACAATGCCCAGTTCTTCGAGCGGGCGGTATACGCCCACGACCATCTTGCCCCGGTAGTCGCGCCAGGTAGCCGCTCCTTCACTCCCCCGGAGCGCAGCTTCAATCATCGGCTCGGCAGGCTCGATCTCCTGGGACGCCATACGGGGCGTGATCAGGTAGCGTCCATCCTGCCCGATCAGCAGCATCTCACCCGTGTTACCCAGCCCGGGTGGGCTCAACTGGATGCTGACCAGATCGCTCTGGTGAATCTGGCCCACCAGCAGGCCGACGGGCAGGCCCCCCGGTCCGGAGAGAACGGACAGACTGAGGTAATAGCTGGATTCCTGATCGAACGGGTCAAGCGCCAGGTCTGACAGGACAGGCGCTGCCGCCCCGTGTATTGTCGCAGCACGGAACCACTCCTCCCCTATGACTGACTGGCCGATCAGGGCGGAATCACTGGCGCCTACCACAATGCCATCCGGCCCAACGAGCAGGATACGATTGAACTTGCTGCGTGTCTCTCCTGCCAGCCGCAGGGCGGCCAACTCGAACTCGACCCGGCTGTTGTCGTCCGGCGCGGCCAGCAGAGCGGCCATCACCGGCTGAGTCCGGGCATCCTCAAGCGTGCTCACCAGCATATCTTCCGCGATGCTGATATCCGCCCGGATCGCCTGCCGCTCGATCTCCGCAACCGTACCAAGCTGGTTGATCACCATCTGGTTCTGACGGTTGATATCGCGGACAACAGCCAGCACCGTCAGGACAACCGTCGGGATCAGCACCAGCGCGACAAACGTCAACTGGAGGCTTGTATTAAGACGCAGTGGAATCTGCTGCCTGCGAATTCGGGAGAATAAAGTCATCGTCAGCCACCTTCGCGCCGCAGTTGTACCACGGTCTGCGGCGCGCCTAGCACCCGGCCCAGTTCGCGCACGGTCGTCTGCAGGATATAGTTTACGTCGGTTGAACCGACGATCTTCGCAGTAATCTCGTTGACGACCTGCTCATGCTCCGCACGGCGAGAGGTCTGTTCAACCAGCCGGAGGTTCTCCAGGGCGAGGCCCACCCGGTCAATCACTGCCTGCACGAGTGACAGGTCTTCCTCGGTGAGATCAGCGATATGCTCACCACCGAACCCGAAGGCACCGATCACTTCACCACGCACGGTGATCGGTACCGCGAGATGAATATCATCTTCTCCGTTGGTGAAGGAGGCAATCCGCCCGCTGAGAATAGCTTTCTGCAGGGCAGGTGACGCTTCTCCTCTGACCGGTTCAATACGCTCACCAACGACCTGGTAGCCCGCCGCAGCCTCACCCTGACGCGACTGGTGAAAGACGCTCCAGGCATCTGTGGATGGCGCATGTTCAAGCTGATACAGCCGTGACTCAGCGTCAGCAAGGCGTGTGTACAGCCGCGCATTATCAATGGCAATCGCAAGCTGATCAGCGATGATCTGAAAGACCGCGATATCGTCGTCATCAAACGCATTCGCGGCCACACTCTGAATATCGAGCGCACCGATCACCCGGTCGCCCACTCGCATCGGCAGGGCCATCTCCGAGCGCGTATCAGGCAGCAGCTCGTTACGGCGGTGTACCGGACTGGATTCTGTATCCAATGCGATGAGCGGCCTCCCGGCAGCGGTCACCTGCCCGATTACTGATTGAGACCCGACCGGCAGAGTATGCTTGCGGGCAAGCAGTTCACGTCCGGCAATCCCAGTGCTGGCAACGAGGTTGGCGCTGCCTGCCGCTTCATCCACCAGAAAGACCTGTGCATGGTAGAAGCCAAAACGCCTGCGGATCAGCTCAATGATACTGTCCATCAGGTCTCGCGGATCGCCCATCCGGACGACGGACTGCCCGATCTCAGCCGTGATCGCCAGATCACGTGTGGCTTCGGCGACACGCTGCTCCAGCCCCCCGACAAGGCTTTCAAGCTGCAGTGCCATCGCGTTGAAACTCAGGGCAAGCCGGTTGAATTCATCCTCACCCTGCACCGGCACACGCACCGTCAGCTTCCCGGCTTCAAGGTCCGAGGCCGCACCCAGGAGCGGGCGCAGCCCACGCGAGATCGATTCGCCAAAGCCAACGATCAGCACCAGCGTCAGGATCAGCACGGCCGCGACCACCGCCAGCAGCATCTGGCGCTGTGCGCGCAGCACCTGTTCAAGACGATCGGCCCGTCCCTGATTGAAGGCCCCGGTAAGCGTTGCAAGCCGCTCGACACTACCGCTGATGTCCGCGAGGCGCAGGTCGGCGATTCGCTGGCTCTTCTTCAACTCCGTCAACAGGGTGGAGGCCTGCTCAGCAGCCTGGGCATACTCTGCTGACAATGCCGCCATATCTACATCGGGCACACTCGTTCCGATCAGATCGAAGCGGCGTTCGTAGGCGGTCAGCGCGTCCATAAAGGTACTCAGTGTCTGGCCGCCGGTATTTGCCAAGATCGCCGCTTCCGCATCCCGAACGGTATAGGCATCATTGAGCAGGTCAGTGTCACCGGGTATCTGCAGCGCGGCGGCATGAAAGGCCGCTGAAGCCGCAGCCAGCCGATTGAGGGCGCCAGCGTCGGGCAGAATCAGTCCGCGTATGATGTCCTCCACCGGCGCGAACCCCTCTTCAAGCCCGGTGAGGTTAGTTTCCAGAAGGGTGAGTTCTGCTTCAACAGAAGCACGCCGGGTCGAATCCACCTGCCCGGCAGCGACGATCACCCGCATATCCTGGATCGCGTCACGGGCCTCGGCCAGCGTCACCCGGTGTTCCAGGAACAGAACCGTCGCCACGAGATCGAACCCGGGTTCCGCATAGCCTTCAGAGACACGGATATTGATCTCTTCCAGGTCACGTGCGGCATCATCAAGGCGACCGAGCGCCTCCGCGAGAGTGTTCTCACCGGTTACCGATGCACGCACCTGACGCTGCAACTCAGCCTGATGGCTGAGGGCAAGCCCGGCAAGCCCGACGACCAGCATCAGTTGGGCGATCAGAAGCGCCAGAGACCGGGCCCGCACTGAGAGATTGCGCCACGCCATCCGAGACAGCAGTTGTTTCACGGCTGAACCTGCCCTCCGTCCGGTGGGGCGGTGTCTCGCGGGCTGATCTGCACCACTCCGCGAGACGCACCCAGCATGGCGCTGAGTTCCGTCAGCGCCGCCTGGAGCACCTCGTCAATCGTCTGTGCGCTCTGCACCTGCTGAGATACCTGATTCACGAACTGCTCGCGCTGGATCGACTGGGTAGCCTGTTCATACAGGCGGGCATTCTCAATCGCAATCACCAGCCGCTCCACGAGCACTTCTGCCATTTCCAGTTCATCGTTTGTCCATGGGCGCTCGCCGCTGCGCTCGACCTCCAGCACACCGATTGTCTCACCGCGCAGACGCATCGGGATGGCCGCGATGTTGGCGTGCTGATCCTGGCGGATCACCACACTCCGCTCGCTCTGGTAGGCCTGCCGCATGGGGGTGGTCCAACCGGTATCACGCTCGATCACCTGGCTTGAGAGGGTATAACCCAGCCCGCCCCGGCTGCGGCGTGCCCGCAGATAATCTGCCCAGCCTTCACGGGTCAGGCGGCGATTCAGTTCCTCAATCTCACGGAGGTTGCCCTGCGCGTCGCGCAGCAGGCCCTCATTCTCAGCCGCCCGTGTTTGCAGTTCTTCGAGCAACCGCGTCTGGTTGATCGATACCGCCAACTGCCCGGCCATCACTTGCAACGAGCGAATATCGTCTGGCTGGAACACATCAGGCACGACGCTCTGTACGTCAATCGCGCCAATTACCTGATTCTGCACAACGAGAGGCAGCGCCAGTTCAGCGCGTGTATCCGGCAGCAGCGGGTTAGGACGATGCGTGGCACTGCGCGCCGTATCGTTAACCACTACGGGCTGCCCCATACCGGTACACTGCCCAACAACAGACTGTGACCCGACTGGCAGATAGTGGCCCCGCGCCAGCAGGGCCGCGCCAGCCCGCCCGGTACTGGCTTGCAACCGCGCATTACGGCCTTCCTGGTCAACCAGAAAGACCTGGGCATGGTAGAAGCCATACGCTTTCTGAATCCGCGTTACCACCAGTTCAAGCAGTTCGGCCAGGCTGCGGGATGTCGCTGCAGCCTGGCTCAGAGCTGCTGCCGCCTCAAGCTGAAGGTTGGTGCGCCGCATCGTGTGGACGTAGAGTTCGAGCATCCCGATCAGGCTGCTGGCAATGAACGCCAGCACGATATACCCCACCGTACCCAGCAGCAGGCTGGCCGCAGCCACCGGGGCCGTCGTGAATATACCTCCCTGCGCCGGAATCTGATCCGGGTAGCCAGGAATCATCGTCATCCAGAGGGCGCCAACCGCCGCAATTGTTATGATCGTCGTCCATGTCCGCCCAAGCAGCACCGCGCTCATGATGATGGGCAGCGCGAACAGAATGAAGACCTCCGGCTGCATACCGAGATACACAAACTGGGCAACGAGCGCAACCTGGAAGACCAGCACATAAAGCAGGCTGGCCAGCCGTACCCGTCCGCGGCGGAGTAACACCTGCACCACAAAGAGCATTGCGAACATGATCGCGTTCGCAATGCCATGCCCAACCATTCCCGCATCGGCATAGAGGATATTGACCGACGGCGCGCTGAGGACTACGAAGATCACGGTTGAGAAGAGCGCAATCACACCGACCACCAGCGCAATCGTCCGCAGCACCCTGGCGCGCTGCGCCTCGAGCAGGTCAGTCTCTGTGGAAGGCTGCAGAATCGCGTGGAAGACCTGTTGCAGGTTAAAGCGGCTGGTCGCTGCCATCGATCAGCCCTCCGTCTCCGTTCCGGGCGCGTATATCAGGGGCCATCCCGTTCGGATCATCCGCCCGCCCGGAAGCGATCCGGTGGCCAGGCTCAACCGGTGGGGCGCCGATTCGCAGTGACACATGGTCTGAGCCAAGCGCCCCACTGAGCTTGTTCAGGGCGGTCTGCAGAATGGAGTCTACGCTGGCCGCGCGCTGGATCAGATCTGCCGAGACCTCGTTCACCTGCCGCTCGCGCTCCGCGCGCCGGCTGGATTCTTCAACCAGGCGGATACCTTCCGCGATCATCACCATACGTGAGGCAATCGATTCGACGAGCACTACCTCATCCATCGTCCAGCGTTCATCCGCAGGGCGCGTCACCGCGAGCGTGCCCACTGGCTGCCCACGCAGCACCAGAGGTGCGGCCAGCACATTGCGCCCGGAAGCGTCAATGAACGTCTCTGCTCTGACTTCAACCGAATCCGTGATGCGCTCGGCCAAATCGGGCCAATGCCCTTCCGGATCAAGTGTGTGGCGCAGCGCATCCTCTGCCTCATTGACATGTTCTTCCCAGGCTGTCTGCGTCAGCCGCCGGTTCAGTGCTTCGATTTCCACCAGGCTGGACTTGCTCTCGTCGTACAGCCGGGCATTCTCGACCGCGGCGGCGATCTGGTCGCAGATCAGCCGCAGGATGTCAACATCCTCGCGCCCGAACGCCCCCGGGCGATCCGCTACGACGTGCAGCACGCCGAGCGTGCGCCCACCTGCCTGCAGCGGGATCGCCACCTCTGCTGGTTGCGCAACACCACCAGCAAACTTCGGCATCTCGACTCCGCCACCAACCTGCGACTCACCCAGCAGGGCTGCCCGCCCGATAAGCGAGGACTCATCCAACGGAGTACGGGTCGCAGCATGCATCATGCGCTCGCTTTCCGGCCCGGCGCCGGCCTGCACGATAAGCCGCTGGCGAGGCATGTCCGCCAGATAGATACGAACCTCAGGGTAGCCAAGCTGCTCGTGGAGCGCGTGTGCCACGCGGCCCAGCGACTGGCTGAGGTCGAGGGTCAGGGCGGCAATCCGCGATACCTGCGCCGCGGCATTCAACTGATCCAGCCGGGCTGTCAGCCGGGAGACTACGCGCCGAAGCACATCCGCGAACTGCCCGATCTCATCCTCAGGGAGTTCAGGGATACGCATCGCCAGATGACCGGCCTCAATTTCACGGGAGATGCGCGTCAGCTTGTTCAGCGGATTCATAATCACCCGCGTAAACAGCAGGGCAAAGACCCCGACGAAGATTACGTTGCCGAGCAGGATCAGCCGGAAACCACCGATAAAATCGAGAATCGCGCGCCGAAAGTCAGCCACAGGCTGACGCGCCACAACGATCCATGCAAGGCGGGCTGCAGGGTTCGACGCCGACAGGCCAAGCTCGTTAATCGTCACCGCCTCAACCATGTATTCGGTGCCATCCGGGTCCAGATAGACAGGCAGCACATCTGACGACGTAGTGAGTACATCTGTGAGAGCAGCAGGAGTACCGGCCCCGGTAATCTGATCTGAAGCGAGCACAACACGACCGTCCGACGTCATCACACTGAGGATACGGCTGCCTTCCCCCGTGACACTCCCGGCGAT
>JADZAD010000239.1 GCA_020852775.1 Anaerolineae bacterium | reverse complement strand
CGTTTGACCAGTTCAATCGCGTGTTCGAGGCCCTTGCGCTGCACCACGCGGGTGGGCTGGAGGATCAGCAGCTCGTCCTCGCTCAGCCCGAGGTCGGCGCGCAGGGGCGCGAGATAGCCGTCCGGTGTCTCAGGCGGGTGGTCGAAGTCCATCACATTAGGGATGACTGTCGCGGAGACACCCGCATTCAGGCTGAGCTGGCGCGCTGCCCACGAGCTGATCACGACGTGCTGAATCGAGGGAAGGGTAGGTGGGAAGCACGCTTTAAGGTAATCCGTCACGCAGTTGACGAGGTAGCGCTGGCGTTCCCAATAGAAGTCGTGGTGATGGGCGATGGTGGGCATGCCGGTTTCCGCAATCACCTCGGTGATCGCCAGGCCGAGCGGGATGTTCATCGGGATCGTCAGGGCGTTCTCGATGACGAACAGCTCGATCTCGAAGGCCTGCACAAAGGCGTAGAGCCCCTGCTTGAGATGATCGGCCAGTTCGCGGATGCGCTTCGTGACACGCGGCGGGCGGATGTACTGCGAGAAGTTCTCGTTGTAGGCGCCCTGGATCGAGGTATTGAGCAGTTCGAGCAGGTCCTGCCGTCCCCACGGTTCCTCGAAGGCGATGTCGTTGATTGCGGCGATGGCCGGGTGCTGGAAGAATGCTTCAGGTGCGACATGGCTGCGCTCGGCGGGGCGGTCGGATTCTCCGGAGAAGTAGAAGCAGGTGTGCCCCATCTCCTCTAACTCGCCTGCCCACTTCTCCGCCTCCAGCGAGACGCCATCAGTCCCGCTGAAGCGGGTGGAAACAAAGCCGATGTTCAGGGGACGGGTAGACGATGTGGCAGTCATGCGGAGGCCTCTCTCTGGTCGAAATCGACCCTCTGTGAGCCTTATGCTACACGATCCCGGCATGCCCTTCAAGCGGGGTGCAGACGTATCGTGGGATTAGCGTTCTCGGATCGATCCTCTTACAATAGGCCGCAGGCACCGGTTAAGGCGTGCCTGCGTAAGGAGCGAGAGACGAGATGCGTAAAGTGATCATCCGCAGGCCACAGCACATCGGCCCGTTCAACGAACCGGCCAGCGCGTTGAGCGTACTCGACAAGCCGCTCTGGCAATGGCAGCAGGACCTTTTCGCTCCACTGGCTGCTGAGGAAATCGTGATCAATGACTTCCGCAGCGTGCCGCGTGAGCCGGTGGAGACGCTGATCGTCAGTGACAACCTGTGGTGCAGCCCGGACTTTGTGAACGCCTTCATGGAGGAAGCCCGGCGGCGCGCACACCCGGTACAGGCCGCCCTGCGTGCCGATGACCCGGCCTGGCTCCAGCAGGGACTGCGTGCTCTGAACCGCTCGCTGGACAAGCGCAGTGATCTGCTCTATGTCGATCTGTGGTATTTCCCGAACGGCCCGACTGACCAGGTTGAGCCGCTGATCATCGAGAGCCAGGCCACCCCGTTCGAGTATTACAGCGTACACACGGGCGACCCGGCCGGGCAGATGGCGCTCCGGTGGTGGCTGCCCACGAACACCGTGATCGCGATTGACTCATGGGTGCACCTGTTCTTCGCCAATATCGTCTTTGGCCTCGCTCCGCATACTCGCGACGTTGTGGCGGCCCCGATCGGGGCCGCCACCCGCCTGCGTGAACTCTTCGACCCCCGTCCTTTCCGCTCTGCGGGCGCGAACGTGACGGTGGGTGAAGGCTGTCATATCGACCCCAGCGTCGTATTCAGTGGGCGGGTGGTGGTGGGTGATAATGTCACCATCGGCCCCGGCTGCGTCGTCAGTGAGTCGATCATCGGGCAAGGCGTGACTCTGGCGCATGGCAACGCCGTCTATCTGAGCGTCATCGGGCGGGGTAGCTTCCTGCCGGGCGGGGCACGGACGTACTTCTCGGTACTGATGGAGGGCGCAATGGTCGGGCAGAACGCCAGCCTGGAGATGAGCGTGATCGGGCGGAACTCAACCGTCGGAGCGGGGGTGGTGTTCAGCAACACTAACCTGCTTGACCTGCCGCTGCAGGTGATGCGCGATGAGCAGCCAGTTCAACTGGACATGCCCGTACTGGGAGGCTGCGCGGGCCATCATGTGCGTATCGGGCCGGGGCTGGTGATCTATCCGGGCCGCGCGATCGAGTCCGACGTGGTACTGCTTCCTTCGGCGACCCGCCATGTGATCATGAGCGACATCGGCTATGAGGAAAGCGACCATCATGCCATCCCCGGGGCAGGGGACACACCGCGCCTGTACCCACGCGCCGAGGATCAGGCTCCACCGCCGTCCTCTCGCTGGTAGCCTCTTCGCAGGGCCACCGTGAATACCACGCCTGATCCGGCCACCAGCGGAGACGATGTCTTCGCCTTTATCATTCACCCGATCAATCCGCGTGTTGACGTCGCCCGGCGTTATCCGCTGCTGGGCCGCATCCTCACCGAACGACAGATCGATTTCTTCTCCGGCTTCTGGTCGCCGCTTTACCTCTCCACGATCAGCGGCATCCGCTCGGAGAGTACCGGCAGATCGATCCGGGGGATGCTGATCGCGGTGCCCTATACGCCGCGGCGTATGCTCTCACTACCGGTGGAGCGCGTGTATGACAAGATCGTGCAGGCGGGTCACCTCGCGGAGCGCCACGGGGCACGTCTGCTCGGGCTGGGGGCGTTCACCTCGGTGGTGGGTGATGCGGGTGTGACCATCGCCCGTCGGCTGGATATCCCCGTTACCACCGGCGACTCATACACTGTCGCCATTGTCTGCCAGTCGCTGGTGTATGCCGGAGTACGGATGGGGATCGACATAGGGCAGGCGAATATCGCTATCGTAGGCGCGACCGGGGCAATCGGCGCGGGCAGCGCGCAGGTGCTCGCGGGGCGGGCCGGGCGGCTCACACTGATCGGCCGGCGCATGGATGCGCTGGAGACCATTTGCGAGAAATGCGCGGGCCAGCGGGCGCAGGTCGCGGCTACCACCGGCCTCACCGCGCTGAGGGATGCTGATCTGATTTTGAGCGTAAGCAGCAGCGTGGGCGTGATCATCGAGCCGGATATGCTCAGGCCGGGGGCGGTAGTGTGTGACGCTGCCGTCCCGCGGGATGTCTCTGTGCGGGTGGCGGCCCGCCGGGATGACGTGCTGGTCTATGAGGGCGGGATGGTCGAAGTACCCGGCCCGGTCGATTTCCACTTCGACTTTGGCTACCCACCGGGTAAGGCCTATGCCTGCATGGCGGAGACGATGGCGCTGGCACTTGAAGGCCGCTATCAGGATTACACGCTTGGGCGTGACCTGCGGATTGAGCAGGTGTGCGAGATCGAGGCGGTCGCGGCCCGGCATGGCTTCCGCCTGAGCGGGCTGCGCAGCTTTGATCGGCAAGTGACGGACGGGCAGATTGCGCGGCTGCGCGAGCGGGCCGGAGAAGAGAAGAGGCGAAGATGACGATACGCACGGATGAAAACATTGAAAAGGCGCGACAGGCGATCATGCGCTTTCGTGAACTGCTGAATATCATGCAGGGGCGGCTGCACGAAGGTGAGCATTACTACGCCCGGCTCTTCGATAACTGCTCTGAGGAGGATCGCGCTAACCTGCAGACCAAGCTGCTCCAGCGTGTGGCTGCCCATGATGTACGGGCCGACCCCACTCCGCTGAGGCGTGCGGCATTGAAAATGCGCTTCTCCTCGCGTGAGCTGGAGAAAGCCTTCGAAGAGCTGCACGATGCCGTCTTCTTCGAGGAGGAAGATCAGTCATGAGTACATTCATAGTGCCGCCACGCCTGAAGCCGGGCGACCGCGTGGCAATCGTCCAGCCTGCCGCGGGCCTCGCGCTGATGTTCCCGCACGTCTACCAGCTTGGTTTGCGCCGCCTGCGCGAAGTGTTCGGGCTGGAGCCGGTCGAGTTCCCCACCACGCGCATGGATCGGGTTGAACTCGCCGCGCACCCGGAGCGCCGCGCCGAGGACCTCCACGCAGCCTTCAGCGACCCGTCGATCGCGGGCGTGATTGCGGTGATCGGTGGCAACGACCAGTACAAAATTCTGAAGTATCTCGACCCGGCGATCCTGCGGGCCAACCCAAAGGTCTTTATGGGCTACAGCGACAACACCAGCCTGCACCTCTTCCTGTGGAAGCTCGGCCTGGTGTCGTACTACGGCGGCATGGTGCTGACGCAGTTCGCCATGCAGGGCGCAATGCATGCTTACTCCGCTGACGGCATCCGGCGGGCGGTCTTTGACGAAGCCATCGGCCTGTGGGGGCCCGCGCCGGAGTATACGGACGTTGACCTGCCCTGGAACGATGTTTCGCTGCTCGATACGCCGCGCCCCATGTTCCCCAGCCCGGAGCGTGTCTGGGTGAATGCAGCCGGAAAGCGGATCAGCGGACGGCTGTGGGGAGGCTGCCTGGAAGTATTCGATACGCACCTGGCTATGCGGGCGCACCTGCCCGATTTCGACGCGTTGAACGGGACGGTGCTCTTCATCGAGACTTCTGAGGAGATGCCGCCAACCAGTATGGTGGATCGTATTCTGTCCGTGATGGGCGAGATCGGGCTGCTCCAGCGCTTCGCCGCGGTGCTGGTGGGCCGCCCGAAGGCGCGTCACCTGCGGATGGAGCCGCCCGAAGGCCCGGAGGCTTACGCCGCGGCCCAGCGAGAGACTATCACGCGGGTAGTGGACGAGTACAACCCCGCCGCCCCAATCGTCTTCAACCTCGATTTCGGGCACACCGAGCCGCAGATTCCGCTGCCTTCGGGTGGAATCGTGACGCTGGACAGTGATGCCCGTACCCTTACCCTGAGCTACGATTAGGTTATCAGTATGCTTGTCCCGCTTGACCAGATTACGGACGCCCTGCGACGCATCGAGCCCTGCGTACTGCGTACACCGGTAGTGCGCTCGCGCTACTATTCCGGCCTGCTCGGTGTAGATGTCTATCTCAAGCTGGAGGTGCTCCAGCCGACGCATGCCTTCAAGGTGCGCGGGGCGTTTAACGCGCTGCTCTGCCTGCCGGACGAGCGCCGCGCGCGGGGTGTGATCTGCGCCTCCGGCGGCAATCACGGCTTGGGTGTGGCGCTGGCGGCGCGGACGCTGGGCATCCCGGCGACTGTCTACCTGCCACAGTCCACCTCACCGCTCAAGGTGGCGGCGATCCGCGATCTCGGCGCGGAAGCGATCATCACCGGCGCAGCCTGGGATGAGGCGAATCGCGAGGCGCTGGCCGCTTCCAGCCGGGAGGACCGCCCCTATATTCACGCTTTTGATGATGTGAACGTGATGGCGGGGCAGGGCACGATGATGCTCGAACTTGCGGAGCAACTCCCGGTACGCCCGGAACTGGTCGTCGCCTCGATCGGCGGGGGTGGGCTGCTCTCCGGGGTAGTCTCCGCTGCCCGGCAGATGCCCTTCTTTGAGGGGACACGCATCCTCGGGGTCGAGACGGAGGGCGCTGACTCGATGACACGCAGTGTGCGCGCCGGGCAGATTGTCGAACTGCCCGCGATCACCTCGATCGCCGATTCGCTCGGCGCGAAGAAGACCGGCCCGCGCCAGTTCAGCATCCTCTCGGAATATGCGGATGAGTTCGCCACTGTGCCGGACGCGGAAACTGTGCGTGAGATCGTCACCCTGCTTAACGAAGAAAAGCTCCTGCTGGAGCCAGCCACGGCGTGCAGCTTTGTGGCGCTGCGCCGCCAGCAGGTGTCTGTGGGCCCGGTGGCAGTGATCGTCTGCGGAGGTAACATCTCGCTTGAGCAGCTCATCGCCTGGCGTGAACGCTTTGGCGTGTGACCGTCCTCCCCACTTCCGTATCGGCAGATTCGATTTCGTCTATAATGAAGGCAATTCATCCGGGGCTGACGGCCATGCAGAAGCGTGACCGGTAGCCTGCCGGGATGCTACACAGCCCTGCTGCAGGGGAGGGACAGAGGATGGCGCAAGGCCGAATACTGGTTGTCGATGACGAAGAAGACATCGCCAACATGCTCAAAATCTACTTCACCGGGCAGGGCTACGACGTGGATGTGGCCCACCGGGGAGGCGATGCCATCGCCCGGGTACAGGCGGCTCTCCCGCAACTGGTGATCCTCGACATTATGCTGCCAGACATGGATGGCTATACGCTGTGCCGCAACCTGCGTACCAATAACCGCACCAAGCATATCCCGGTGATCTTCCTGACGCAGAGGGATGAGCGCAGCGACCGCATCGCCGGCCTCGAACTGGGTGCGGATGACTACATCACCAAGCCGTTCGATATCGACGAACTGCGCCTGCGGATCGCCAACGCAATCCGTGCTTCTGAGCGCATGGGCCTGACTGATCCGCACTCCGGCCTGCCAAGCGGGCGGCTGATCGAAGACCAACTGCGCGAGATGATCCGGCAGCCGCAGTGGGCGTACTTCGATATGCGTGTGAACAACTTCGACCCGTTCCGCGACAAGTATGGCTTTGTGGCGGGGGACGAGGTGCTGCGCTTCACCGCAATGCTGATCAGCGAGATTGTCGATGACAAAGGAGCGCCCGATGACTTTATCGGGCATGCCGGGGGTGATAATTTCGTCCTGATCAGCCATCCCGATCGCACTGAAGAACTGCGGCAGTTGATCGAGACGCGCTTTAATCAGGAAGTGAAGGCGCACTATTCATTCATCGACCGCGAAAAAGGCGGGATGATGCTCGATGAAGGTACGCCTTCCGAGCGGCTGGTCCCCCTGATGACGATCGCGATTGGCGTGGTGACCTCTGAACGCCAATTCTACGACATCCGGGAAGTGACGGAGGCTGCCGCCGAAGCGCGCCGCCGCGCCGCTACTCAGCAGGCAAACCGGGCCTGATGTAGAATGAGTGAACATACACAGGCGTCCCGGCCAGGCGTATCCCCGCTTCCGTGGGGCTGAACAGGCTCCCGGGATAGGCAGACGGGCGGAGTAAGCAGGCAATGGACCCGTTTTCAGTCGGAATCTTCATCATCCTGATTGCAGCCCTGCTGATCGGTGGGGCGCTGGTCGCTGCGAGGTTGACCAGTAACCGCCGCGGACAGTTGCTGAGCAGCGAGGAACCCCCGATTCCCGTCAACCTGACCTCAGTGAATGATGCTGTGCTGGTGGCGCGCATCGGTGGGCAGGTATCCTACGTGAACGAGGTAGCACGGGAATGGTTCGCGCTGGAGGGTGGAGCGCCTGATCTGTGGCTCCTTTCCCGGCGCGTATCTCCTCCAGATGCCTTTCTCGAACTGTTTGCCACCGAAGGCCAGGCAGATTTTGAAATCGATGGGCGCAGCATCCGGGCATCGTCGCACCGGGTAGCCGTCGGCGAAGCGGTGCAGTTCATTGTTGTCCTGCGTGAGCAGGCGCCGCTCCCTGTGCTTGACCGGGAGGAGCGCGGCTCTCCGCGGGCGCTGCAGGCGCTTGCCGATATCAGCCGTACCATTAACGCCAGCCTCATCTACGAAGATACGCTCACCGCGGTACTCGAAGGCATCCGGCGGCTTGTGCCGTATGACGCGGCCCAGATCAGCCTGTTCAATACCGAGCGTGAGTTTCTGCAGCCGGTGGTACGCGCCGGGACGCCGGAGTACGTCGCGGCCACCCG
Source organism: Anaerolineae bacterium (assembly GCA_020852775.1). Classification (GTDB taxonomy): domain Bacteria; phylum Chloroflexota; class Anaerolineae; order Aggregatilineales; family UBA3940; genus JADZAD01. The sequence goes on along the minus strand of JADZAD010000239.1, from coordinate 4 downwards.
TGGG
>JADZAD010000238.1 GCA_020852775.1 Anaerolineae bacterium | reverse complement strand
GTCGCCGCCCGGCCCTGTTCGGGTTGGCAGCACCTATCATTACGCCACGGAAACCCGTGGGAAGCGTACTGAGTCCACGATGCAGGTGACCTGGTTTGAGCCTGACAGGTTCTGGGTCATCGAAACCACCCATCTCCCGTCTCCAATCGAAACCTCATTTCTCTTTGAGCCAGTCACCGGGGGTACCCGCCTGACGGTCCAGACGCATCTGCCCGGCATCGCCCCCACCATTGCGCGGGAAATGGTGCGAAAGCAGACAGAAACGACGCTCAGGGAGCAGTTGCAGCGCATCCGGGAGCAGCTACAGCCGGGTAGTGGCGCGGAGGGGGCAGCCTGAGCGTATCTGTACAGGAACAGCCTGCGCTTATTAAGGATTTGCTTGCAGCACTTGTTTGTTGCTGGTATATTTCATGCATCGTTTTTTTTTTTTGATGCAGTGCCAATGTATCAGAAAAACGTTGTCTGAGGCTCTGCGAGAGGGCGCTATGCTGTATGTGACCAGCAGGATCGATATCAACCAGCCGGTGGAGAAGGTATTTGCATTCGTCGTGGATGTGCGCCGTGTCCGTGAGTGGCAATCCGACTTAATTGATGCCTATGTGACGCCTGAGGGGCCGGTGCAGGCAGGCACGGTGTATCACTATATTTCCGAGGTGCTGGGGCAGAGGCGTTACTCCAGGATGCAGGTAACGATGATTGATGAGAATCGACGGTTGCTGCTCACGTCTCCTTCGCGGATCAGCGCAGTAGAAACGGCCTATCACTTCGAGCCGGTGAACGGCGGAACCCGCCTGACCATGACAACCCATGTCGAGGGCACGTTTGTGCCGATGGCGCGTGAGATGATTGAGCGGCACACGCGTGATCTGCTGCAGGCACGCCTGGAACGAATCCGGCAGCTTCTTGAGGGCACCTCTTAACCCATTTCCTGTCTGCCTCTGCTATTACGCAACCCCGGTATCGGCGTAAAGTCTGCCCTGGCCAGGCCGATAATCGGGATATAGCTGGTACTATTACTGGTACTCAGTTCCTATTCAGCCTGATTGTGTTCATCCGTATAGTGAAACACGGGGTTAGTGATAGCAGGGATATGGCTCAAGGTGGGGAGCCATCAGCCTCCGGGTACTCGACTCAATACAGGAGAAGCTGACGTGCTTTCCGTCACACACACTGTCCTGATCAACCAGCCGGTTGAACACGTATTCTCATATCTGGTCGATGTCCGCAGCCACACCGAGTGGCAGGCGGATATCCTCGATGCGTCCCTGATGCCGCCCGGCCCACCCCAGATCGGCAGCGAATACCACTACACCGCCGAATCCATGGGCCGCACGATACGCTCGGCGATGCGGGTGGAGGGGCTGATCCCGCACCGCAGATGGGTGCTGGCATCGACGAACGATGCTGTGCCGATGCGCACTGCTTTTCACTTCGACGAACACGCCGGAGCGACGCAGTTGACGATCTCGACCTCGATGGAGCGGGGCTACCCGCTGCATGCTCACAACATGGTGCAGGCGCAGTTGGAACGTGCCCTGCAGGAGCAGGCCGCGCGTATCAAAGAGGCGCTGGAGCGGGGCGCTCCGCCGCCTACCGCGTAGCACCCTTCCGGCAGAAAGCTCGTTCAGGGCCGCGCAGTGATTGCGCGGCTTATTGTATCCGCGCTTGCGCCCCCCGCTGTTCCGCCTATCATCGGTAAGCATTGTGCCAGAGGGGGCCTGTTAACAGCCAGAGGAGACAGATATGCCCAGCGTATCATCGAGCGTCACGATCAACCAGCCGGTCGAGAAGGTGTTTGCCTACCTGATCGACGTCGCCAACCATAAAGCATGGCAGGCGAGCATCCTTGAAGCCGTATCCAGCCCGGCGGGGCCAGTCGGGGTGGGAACGACTTACCAGTATACGTCGGAGGTGATGGGCCACCGGATGCAATCCGCGATGCAGGTCTCACAGTTCGAGCCGAACGCGGTGTGGGCCGTCAAGACCACCGGCGTGCCGAACCCCGTCGAGACGGTTTATCGCTTCGTGGACGCGGGCGGCGCGACCGCCCTCACGATCGAGATGGAGCTGTCGGGCGGCTACCCGGCGGCGGCTGAGGCGATGGTGAAGGCGCAGATGGAGAAATCCCTGCAGGAGCAGGGGGCACGCATCCGGCAGCTTGTTGAGTAGGCCAGAAGCCTGTTAAGACGAAGCAGGCCGCTCAACCGGGTGGCCTGTTGTTCGTTCAGGCGAGGCGCAGGGTCGCGGGGAGGCCCGCGCCCCAGTCGCGGATCGCCTGCCAGTGGCGCTGATCGCTGTCCCCGGCCTTCACCATGCCCGCGACCAGGCGCTCAAATACGCCAAGCTGCTCGTGATCCATGCGCCCGGTGAAGAAGCGCACATCGACCGGGGCGAACAGTGCCAGCACCGGCGCGATATAGGCCGCGCGCGCAGCCTGGCACTCCGGTGTGTCGTCGGTATTGAGCAGATGGACGGTGAAGATCGCGGTCGGCAGGGCGTTCAGCGCCTCGCGGTTCCCCCGCGCGAACGCCAGCGCCTCCGGCAGCCAGCTCCCCATGCGGATCGCGCTGCCGAGCACCACGCCGTTGTAGCCCTTCAGGCTGTCCACCCTACGGACGTTCATCACGTCCGCCTGCACCGCGCCGTTCTGCAGGATGGCCTCGCCGATGGCGTGGGCGACCTCCACGGCGGTGCCGGACTTGCTGGCATAGGCGACCAGAATACGCGCGCGCATAGCGACCTCTCCAGGTGGGCGGGGCAAAGCCACCGCTACGATAGATCAGATTGCCCGTATTTCCCAGTGACACCTGCATCGGGTCAGGGTGACGTTTGGCATGAGTGGGCGGCGAGCCTCCAGCGGCCCTGCGCCTGATTACCGGAATCGCGGCAGCGACCGGGATTTGTGGTTAATTAAAATAGTAATGTGATACACTGAAGGAGCAAGGGCTTTGCTTGCTCCTTTGACCCTTGCCGGGCCGCTGCGTCGATGGGCGACCACCACTCTTGACCTCTCGTCGGGTCGAGGGGCAAACTTCGACGCGGCGGCTTTTGCCTGCCTGGAAGCAGAAGTGCCCTGCGAGCGGG
>JADZAD010000237.1 GCA_020852775.1 Anaerolineae bacterium | reverse complement strand
GCAGCAGAAGCCCCCGCAGCAGAAGAAGCGGCGGCGACTGAGGTTGAGGTCTTCTCGTGGTGGACCGGCGGCGGTGAGGCCGCTGGCCTTGAAGCCATGATCGGGGTCTTTGGTGAGCAGTACCCGAATGTCGAATTCGTGAACGCTGCTGTCGCTGGCGGCGCCGGGACGAACGCCCGCGCTGTGCTCGCCAGCCGCCTGCAGGCCGGTGATCCGCCGGACTCCTGGCAGGCGCATGCCGGGCAGGAAATCATCGGTACCTATGTGGCCGCTGGCCAGATTGAACCGCTGAATGACCTGTTTGAAGCGAACGGCTGGCTGGATGTCATGCCAGAGACCCTGATCCCGCTGATTTCGGCTGATGGCAACATCTACTCAGTCCCGGTCAACATTCACCGCGCGAACGTAATGTGGTACAACCCAGCCCTGCTCGATGAAGTCGGTGTGACTCCTCCGGCTACCTGGGACGAGTTCTTCACCACCTGCGAAGCCGTCGAGGCCGCTGGTAAGATCTGCCTGAGCATGGGCGAACAGTGGACCGCCATGCACCTGATGGAAACTGTCCTGCTGGGTGAACTGGGTGCGGACGCGTACAACGGCCTGTGGGACGGCACGACCGATTGGGGCAGCCCCGAAGTGACTGCCGCGCTTGAGACCTATGCCGCGGTGCTGGAGCACGTCAATGACGACGCCGCGTCACTCTCATGGCAGGATGCTGCGCAGCTCGTCGCAAACGGCGACGCCGCGTTCAACATCATGGGCGACTGGTGCGACGGCTACTTCTCCGGCACGACTGAGGGTGGTAACCTGGGCCTCGTCCCCGGCGAAGGTTACGGCTGGGCTCCGGCCCCTGGCACCGACGGTGTGTTCCAGTTCCTGAGCGACAGCTTCACCCTGGCCAAGGGTGCGCCGCATGCTGAAGGCGCAACCGCATGGCTGAGTGTGGCAGGCTCACGGGAAGGACAGGAAGCCTTCAACCCGGTCAAGGGCTCGATCTGCGCCCGCACCGACTGTGATCCAGCGCTGTTCAACGAGTACCTCCAGTCGGCGATCGAAGACTGGAAGACCGATGTTGTAGTCGGCAGCCTGACCCACGGTGTGACCGCCAACGACACCTGGAAGAATGAGATCAACACCGCGCTCGGTCTGTTCCTGACCGATGGCGACCTCGAGACCTTCCAGGGCGCGCTGGTCACTGCCGCCGAAGCGTACCCGAACTAGGCATCAACGCTGAGTGACGGACAAGAGGGCGGATAGTATGTACCATCCGCCCTCTTGCTTTATCCCTGGTTGACAGGCCTGCGCTCCGCTCCCCCTTCCCCGACCATGAGTTGTCCTTTACAATGACTCTCAGGAGCAGGACGCACAGGAGCACAGTTCGGAGAGGAACTTATGAGTGCTACACCGGCAGCAGCGCCCGCTGCAAAGACAGCGCGGCGGGTTCATATCCCCAACTCACTGGAGACGACCGAGCGCCGGATTGCTATCGGGCTGGTCGTGCCATCCATCATTGCAATTGCCATCTTCGTCTACGGGTTCATCGGCTGGTCTGTGCGGGTCTCGGTCAGCAAATGGACTGGGCTGCTGGCCGACTACACTTTTGTAGGGCTGGCCCACTATATCGACCTGCTTAGCGACAGGCGTTTCGGCATTGATGTACGTAACACCGCCATATTTACTGTACTGTTCCTGATCGTCTGCCTCGCTATCGGCCTGATGTTGGCCATTCTGCTCGACCAGCGGATCAAAGGCGAGAACCTGTTCCGCAGTATCTTCCTGTTCCCGATGGCGATCTCCTTTATCGTTACCGGTGTAGTCTGGCGCTGGCTGATGAACCCGGCTACCGGGTCGCGCATCAGTGGCATCAACCTGATCTTTGACAAACTGGGGCTCGATTTCCTGATCAACCAGTGGCATCTCACCTCCCCACCCTGGGGGATCGCCTTTGTCGTCATTCCGGCGGTGTGGCAGATGTCGGGCTTCACAATGGCGCTGTATCTGGGTGGGTTACGCAGTATCTCCGAAGACCTGCGTGAAGCTGCCCGGGTGGATGGTGCCAGTGAGTTCCAGATATACCGCTATATCATCCTTCCCCTGCTGCGCCCGGTGACTCTGAGCGCGGTCATCATCCTCGGCCATATTTCACTCAAAATATTTGACCTGATTGTGGCAATCAGCCAGAACAACATCGCGCTGGACGTGCCCGGCGTCTATATGTGGCGCACCACGTTTGACGGTAATAACTACGGGGAGGGCGCGGCGATCGGCATCTTCATGCTGGTGACTGTCGCGGTGCTGATGGTTCCCTACCTGGTGAATAATATGAAAGCGGAGTCGGACATATGAGCACAGCCAGAGTGCAACACAGCCTGACCCGGATTCTGATCTATGGCTTGCTAATCCTCATGACGATGTTCTTCCTGATGCCGATCTATGTGTTGGTCGTCACGGGATTCAAGAGCTTTGCCGAGGTTGATCTGCAACGTCTGTGGGCGCTCCCCAGCGGTATCTACTTCGACAACTTCATCGCCGCCTTCGATAAGCTGGCGCCTAATCTGTGGAACAGCCTGCGGCTGGTGATCCCATCGTCAATCATCTCGTCGATGATCGGATCGATCAATGGCTATGTGTTCTCCAAGTATCGCTTCCGGTACTCCAACGTGATCTTCACCCTGATCCTTTTCGGGATGTTCATCCCGTATCAGAGCATCCTGATCCCGCTGGTGCAGTTTATGGAATGGCTGGGACTGCGAGGATCCATCACCGGCCTGCTGCTGGTACACGTCATCTATGGCATCCCGATCACCACGCTGATCTTCCGCAACTATTATGAAGGCATCCCGACCGAGGTACTGGAAGCGGGACGCATCGATGGGGCAGATATGTTCGGTCTGTACCGGTTCATCGTCTTCCCCCTGAGTATTCCGGGCTTTGTCGTGGTGCTGATCTGGCAGTTCACCCAGGCCTACAATGACTTCCTGTTCGCAGTGGTACTTACCCGCAACACCACCTGGCCGATCACGGTAGCATTGAACAACCTGGCCGGCAGCCAGATCGTGCAGTGGAATGTCCAGATGGCTGGTGCGCTGCTGGCGGCGCTCCCCACTCTGCTGATCTACATTCTGCTCGGCAAGTTCTTCCTGCGAGGGCTCATGGCCGGGGCGCTCAAGGGCTAAACACCCGGCGACATCCGCCACGCTGCCTGGCCTGGTACAGAACCGTGACAGAGTTAAAACGAGCGGTGGGGCGCCGCTTCGGGGGGTGAAGTTCCCCGCGATGCCGGTGCTCCACCGCTCTGCTGTACCAACAACGTCCGGGGCGCGATGTGCCGCCAATTAGGGGTACAATCGGGAACAGCAAACAGAGGCATGAGACGATGAGCGGAGACGGGGTTCGGACAGTTATCGCCGACGATCACGAACTCGCGCGGGCCGGGATACGCAACGCACTGGCGGATTACCCTGCAATCACGCTGGTGGCGGAGGTCAGTACGGGGACAGAACTATTTGAAGCGCTCCGTGAGTATCACCCCTGCTTTCTGATTCTGGATGTCTCTATGCCGGGGTTCGTCCCCCTGAAGGACACCCTGAGCATTCGGGCAGAGTACCCCGCACTGCGCATTCTAGTCGTCAGCGCCTATGACGATGATGTTTACGTACAGGGGCTGATCGCAGCCGGCGTTGATGGTTATCACCTGAAAGACCAGCCCCTGCGAGACCTGCGCCTGGCAGTTGAGCGTGTCCTGCGTGGTGAACGCTGGATATCAGGCAGCCTGATCCCAAAGCTGATGTCACATGAACGGAATATGGGCCCGCTTGAGCTTTCCACACGCCAGATTGATATCGCCCGGTGCCTGGCCAATGGGCTGTCCAACAAGGAAATTGCCGACGAACTGACACTGAGCATCAAGACTGTCGAGAATCATCTCACACGCCTGTACCGCCAGATCAACGTCACCAGCCGCCTCGAAGCCTCCAACCATATACATGCCCATCCTGAATTGCTGGCCCAACCAGGACGTCTGACGGCACACGAGCGCGTTGATCTCCGGCTACCGGCGGCCAACCAGGCCTCCGTAGTAGTCGTTGACGACAACCGCCGCTACCGCAAACAGCTCTGCATTATCATAGGGAAGCTCTTTGCCAATGTCATGATCTACGAGGCAGAAAGCTGGTCGGAACTGCGGACGATCCTGCACCAGATTGAACCACGCGTTGCCTTTATTGATGTCGTCCTGGGTGATGAGGACGGGATCAGTTGTGCCGCACGCACCAAGCAGATGTCACCTTCAACCCGTGTTGTGCTGATCAGCGCCTACCCTGACCGGGAGTTCCACCGGCGTGGAGTGGAGTCAGGGGCGGCAGCGTTCATTGACAAGAAGGACCTGGATTCGGCAACCATCCGGCAGATGATCGAAGATACACTCAGCGTGTAGAGCAAATCTATCCGGAGAAGAACCATGCTGTCCATTGAAGGTCTCTCCCGTCTTCACGGCTCACAATACGCACTGAACAACGTTGATCTTGAAGTACGGGCTGGAGAAGTTATCGGCCTGATCGATCGTGAAGGTACAGGGCTGCTGGAACTGACCGCCCTGCTCTCCGGGGCCACCTCACCCGATAACGGCCTGGTGTGGCTGCATGGGAAACGCCTGCAGTGGCCCTTCCGTCCACAGCGGCATGGCATCGGCATTTTATACCGCGAACCTCAGATAGTAGATACGCTCGACCTGGCCAGCAATATTTTTCTGGGGAACGAATACCGACAGGATCAGCCATACTGGCGCGCTCTGCTTCCATACGCTGCGCGGCGATCATACCTTGACGCTTCCGATCTGATTGCGAGGCTCAACCTGAATCTACCCTCGCCCCACACCTCGGCATCGTATCTCTCGAATGAGCAGCGCCAACTGGTAGCCATCGCCCAACTGGTGGTGCAGCAGCCTGACCTGATCATAGTTGACAACCCGGACCGGACATTGAGCCTCCCCTATCAGGAGCAACTCCTGTATCTGATCCGGGGCTGGCAGCAGGATAAGCGTGCGGTAATCTTCGGTAGTGCCAACCTCGATTACCTCTTTGCGGTCTGCGACCGGATAGTGATTCTGCGAGAGGGGCGGGTCGTGATCGACTGTGCGGCGGATGAGACTAACCGGGAGGAGACGGTTGCCGCACTGGCAGGGTCAGGAGACGGTTCACAGCAGATTACACCGGTCATCTGGGCACTCGACAGCTACTATCAGGCGCTGCGACAGGCAGAACTGCTGCGCCACAACAAACAACTGCTGGAGCAGGACCTTGTCCGGCAGGACACGATCAACCGGCAACTGCTGGAGCAGCTCTCGATCCAGGTAGAGGCGCTCGACCAGGCGAACCTCGCATTGCAGAACGCCCAGCGCCGCCTGCTGATCGAACGCGAACAGGAGCGGAAGCACCTGGCGAGAGAACTGCACGACCAGATGATCCAGGACCTTCTGTCATTAAACTACCAGCTTGAAGAGGCAATCGATGACAGCCCGGAGGGTAGTTCATGGCGCGACAAGCTGGCGAACGTTCGCAGAGATGTGCGAAATGTCGTTAATGACCTGCGGCAGATCTGTGGCAAACTGCGCCCACCGACCATCGATAGCTTTGGCCTCAGCGCAGCGATCAAATCCTATGCAGACACCTGGAGTGAGCGAACCGGCATCGAAGTTATCCTTGACATTGACGAGGGATTTGGCCGGCTGCCGGAGGACACCGAACTATCGCTCTTTCGGATCGTGCAGGAGAGCCTGAGCAATGTCCGCAAGCACTCACAGGCAAGCCAGGTGCGTGTCCAACTGCACCACGCCAGCCCGCGCATGCTGCATCTTTCTGTGGTGGATGATGGGGTTGGACTTGATAAGCGATTCGATCTGGCAAGGCTGTCAGGCAGTGGACATTATGGCCTGCTGGGCATCACCGAGAGAGTTGCCTTGCTCGGCGGGCGAATCACATTTCGCAGTCAGTCTGAAGGTGGCCTGCTGATTCAGGCCGAGATCCCTCACCCACGTATTGAATCCACAGAATCCACCCATTGAGATCGCCCCACAAGCGCGGAATGGTATTGCCGTCCGGGGTGGGATCGGGTACACTTCTTTCTGCACTGGGGGATAGTTTAATGGCAGAACAACGGGTTCTGGCCCCGTCGGTAGGGGTTCGAGTCCCTTTCCCCCAGCCTCAGAAGCCACTCACTTTTGAGTGGCTTTTTCTTTCTCTCTCCCTCAAGCAAATTACCTTTATCACTTCCGCTATCGCTCAGCAACGATATATAATGTCGCGTGAGCCGTCCGATTCTGAGTGAGGCACCGAGAGAAGGAGAGGTCGTCATGGCCGAACGCTTGAGAAACTATATCGGAAATAACTGGCAGAGCAGCGCCGGAAACTTCCTGGATGTCGTCAATCCCGCCAGCGCGCAGGTGATGGTACAGGTTCCGCTTACCCCGGCAGAGGAGGTAAATAAGGCGGTGGAGACAGCCGCCGCAGCCTTCCCCGGCTGGCGACGCACCCCGGCAGCAGAACGCATCCAGTGCCTGTTCAAACTCAAGAACCTCCTCGAAGCACACATCGATGAGCTTGCTCGCATTATCACCAATGAATGTGGCAAGACTTATAAGGAAAGCATTGGTGAGATGCGGCGTGGCATTGAGAATGTCGAAGTCGCATGTGGCATCCCGATGATGATGCAGGGACAGCACAGCGAAGACATCGCACCGGGTATTGACGAATACGTTGTGCGACAGCCACTCGGAGTGGTGGCAGCCATCACACCATTTAACTTCCCTGGCATGATCCCGCTGTGGTTCCTGCCATACGCCGTCGCCACCGGAAACTGCTTCATCCTGAAGCCAAGCGAGCGGGTACCGATGACCAGCAACCACCTGTTTGAGCTGATCAGCGAAGCCGGGTTCCCGGCCGGGGTAATCCAGCTTGTGCACGGCAACAAAGACACCGTGGATGCGCTGCTCGACCATCCGGATGTGCGCGCCGTCAGTTTCGTCGGATCCACGCCCGTGGCCCGGTACATCTACAGCCGTGCTACCGCCAACGGCAAGCGTGCCCAGTGCCAGGGCGGCGCAAAGAACCCGGTCGTCATCATGCCGGATGCCGATATGGAAATGGCGACCAAGATCATCGCCGATTCAGCCTGGGGTTGCGCCGGACAGCGCTGCCTGGCGAACTCGGTTGCCATCTCGGTCGGCGAGGCAGGTAACATCTTCACCGAGTACATTGCAGACGCGGCGCTGACGCGGAAGGTGGGCTATGGGCTGGATGACGGGATTGAGATGGGGCCTGTTATCACGCAGGACAGCAAGGCTCGCATCGAGGGCCTGATCGCTAAAGGCGTCGCAGAAGGGGCCTCCGCACTGGTTGATGGGCGCCAGAAGACGGTAACGGGGTACGAGGATGGCAACTGGGTCTTCCCTACGGTGCTGGATCGTGTCCCGGCTGACGGCGAACTGGCCCGTACCGAAATCTTCGGCCCGGTGCTCAGCCTGATGCGCGCCGCCACCATTGATGAGGCGATCACGATTGTCAACAACCGCAGCTACGTCAACATGGCCTGCATCTTCACGCGAGACGGAGCCATCGCGCGGAAGTTCCGCTACGAAGCGGTCGCCGGCAACGTCGGCATCAACATCGGTGTCGCCGCCCCCATGGCGTTCTTCCCGTTCAGCGGATGGGAGCAGAGCTTTTTCGGCGATCTGCATGCACAGGGGCGCCACGGGGTCGAGTTCTACACTCAGACCAAAGTTGTCGTGGAACGCTGGCCGCAGGAATGGAGCCGCCAGTTCTAGCCCACCCCGGGAACCTGGTATTCAGCGAACAGAGGCCTGCGAGATGCAGGCCTCTGTGTCTTTGCGTCCAACTCCGAATCGTGTATTGACACGGCAAAAGAAACCATGCTATGATTGCCTTGGTATGTTGATATAGCAAGTCTCCACGCTGGTTGCACTGCAAGAGGGACACGCGCAGGGTTATGTATAAGGTTGACCGTGATAACCCCGCACCGCTCTACGAGCAGATCAAGCAGATCCTCACTCACGATATCCGCAGCGGGCGTTACGTGGAAGGCGACCGGCTCCCAACTGAATATGAGCTCTGCCAGCATTTCAACGTCAGCCGGATTACAGTGGT
>JADZAD010000236.1 GCA_020852775.1 Anaerolineae bacterium | reverse complement strand
TGCCGGGGTATCCCTCATCCGGAACGGTGGAGCGTGTGGTATGATCGCGGCATGATCCTGCCCATCATCCGGTCACTGCCATGATATCATCCGCCCGCCGCCCGGTGTTACTCCTTGCGGCCCTGCTGGCCTGCGCCATCGTCATCGCCCTTACCGCCGCGTTCTGGAACTATACCCAGGACGACGTTTTCATCACGTATGTGTTCAGCCGCAACATCGCGCATGGGCTGGGTTTCGTCTTCAACCCCGGCGAGCACGTGCAGGGCAGCACCACGCCGCTCTATGCCCTGTTGATGTCGGTGGTGTACCGTATCACGCCGGACCTGCTCCACGCGGGCAACGCCCTGAGCGCCTTCTTCCTCCTCGCGGCCTGCGGCTTTGCTGTGCTGCTCACCCGGGCGGCGCTCTCGCGCTTCGGTCGCGGAGCGATCGTGCTGCTGCTGATCACCTCGCCGCCGGTCTACGTGAGCTTCGGCATGGAGACGCTGCTCTATGTGATGCTGCTGATGCTGGGACTCTGGCTGTGGTCGGACGGGCGGCGTCCCTGGGCGATGGTCGCCGCCGCCGCGCTCACCTGGACACGCGCGGACGGCGCGGTGCTCGGTGCGGCCTTCGGGCTGGCCGCGCTGTGGGAGATCGTCGAGGCATGGCAGAGCAAAGACACGGCCAGTGTGCGCGGCCTGCTCCTCGATGGGCTGAAGCTTGGCGCGGTCTACCTCGCAGCAGCTCTCCCATGGTTCATCTTCGCCTGGGCTTACTTCGGCAGCCCCCTTCCACAGACTTTCGCCGTCAAGCAGGGGCTGTTTGAGGGCATTGCCTATCTCACGCAGGGCTGGCGGCACTGGGGGGTGTTCTACGACAACAACCCGCTCTCGCTGCTGGCCGTCCCGCTGGCGGCAGTCGGCGCCTTGAAGTTGGCCCGCACCCCCGGATTGCGTCCGGTGGCGCTCTGGCCGTGGCTGTACGCTGCGGGCTATACCGCGCTCAACACGACCGAGTTCTGGTATTACACACCCGCTGTCGCCGGGTTGATCCTGCTGGCGGTGGTTGGCGCGGAGACAGCGGCGCAGGCGTTAATCCGCCGGCTTGAGCACCCCCGCGCGCGCCTGATGGTGATTACAGCCTCCTGTCTCCTGATCATCCTCTGTGCCGTGCCTGGTGTACAGCGTGCGCTGGCCTTCAGCCAGCCCTCGCCGCGCATCCTGACCTACCGGCTGGCCGGGGAGTGGCTCAGGGCGAACACGCCCCCGGAGGCGACGGTGATGGTCGGCGACCTCGGTATCGTGGGGTATCATGCCGAGCGCCGCACCTTCGACACGCCGGGGCTGATCGTGCCGGGGTTGTACTTCCCCGGCAGTCGCTACGCTATTGCTCGCTTCAAAGCGGACTACGTCGTCGCCACCAGCTATTTTGGCTGGCAGGAAGTCGTCAGTGAGGGCTGGTTTACCGCGCTCTACCGCCCGGTCACGCAGATCAGCACCCCCGGTGACCCGTTCAGCCCGATCACGATCTACCAGCGCCGGCTGCCCGCCCCCGGTGAGATGGTTGATTACGGCGGGTTCCGCGCCCCGGCCCGCGCCTTCCCCGGGCGCGACCTGGCCTTCACCTGTACCGTCACACTGGCGGAGGGTGAGGCGCCGCCCATCCAAACCCGCGTACAGGTTATCAATGCATATGGCGCAATTGTCGCCGAAGGGGAGCAGTTGTTCCTGCTCGGCCAGCGCCCGCCGGATCCCGCGCCCGGGCCGGAGACGCTGGAGGAGCAGATCACGCTGACGCTTCCGCCGGGGCTGCCGACCGGGCGCTACGGGTTCGTACTGGATTGTGGCGGACAGAACCATGAGGGTGTGCTCAACCTGCGGCCGCCGGAGGAGTCAACGACATGGTCGCCGCTGGCTGCTTACTGGGAAGACGGCTTCGTCCGGCTGGCGGGCATCGATGCGCCGGAGGGCTTTTCCGGCTGGGCGGGGGGTACATTCGGCTTCGCCCTGGGCTGGGAGGCGCCTGGCCCGGCTCCGGCTGACTACCACGTCTTCGTGCATATCGTTGATGCCGGGGGGGCGCTGGTCGCTCAGGCAGACGGCCCGCCACCGGGGCCCTCCCCCAATACCTGGCAGGCTGGAACGCGTATCCTCGACCAGCGCACAATTGCCCTGCCCGCTTCACTGGCCGCCGGAGACTATACTGTGCGGCTTGGCTGGTATGACTGGGAGAGTGGGGAGCGTATCCCTCTGGCGAATGGCGCGGATGCCCTTACCCTGCCCGCCCCTCTCATACTCCGCGCGCCCGGGGGCAGCGGCACCCCATAGCCCTGCACCGATCCTGCTTTGCGTCATGCAGACAGTGGACATCCGTCAGTCGCAAAGAAGTCACACCTGATTATAATGAGAATAGCAGAGGTGTTCAGGGCATGATCCAACCGCCAGTAAGCCTGATAATACATAGTACGCTCCTGGCTACCCGTTGCACTTGCTGATGAAGGGACGCACGTTCGTGTGTCCTTTTTTATTTCACACACACTGGTGTTGATGAAAGGCTCGGTAGATATGACCCTCAGGCAAGCGAATCCCACACCCGGCGGGGAAGGAGATGCCGCCCACTACACCGACCCGATGCTGGCAATGGCGAACTACCAGCTTGACCTCGCCGCGAAGCACCTCGGCTTTGACCAGGGCATGCTCGACTGGCTGCGCACGCCGGAGCGTGTCCTTGAAGTCGCCGTACCGGTCAAGATGGACGACGGCTCGCTGCATACCTACACAGGCTACCGCGTGCAGCACTCCACCGCGCGCGGCCCGGCAAAGGGTGGCATCCGCTATCACCCGAACGTCACTAAGGAAGAAGTTGTCGCACTGGCGACGCTGATGACGTGGAAGTGCAGCGTAGTCGGGCTGCCTTTCGGCGGCGGCAAGGGCGGTATCGCCGTTGACGTTCGTGCCCTTTCCCGTGCCGAACTGGAGCGGCTGACCCGGCGATATGCCTTCATGATCAGCCCGATCGTCGGCTCGCGGCGTGACATCCCCGCGCCGGACGTGGACACCGACGGACAGATCATGGCGTGGTTCGATGACACCGTGACGATGATCCGCGGCGAAGCCGACCCGGCCGTCGTCACCGGCAAGCCGCTCGACCTGGGCGGATCGCTTGGGCGTGGTGAGGCTACCAGCCGCGGCATGGCCCACTGCACCGAGTTCGCCGCCGGTCGCCTGGGTATCGACCTCAGCAAAGCGACGCTCGCCGTGCAGGGCTATGGCAAGGTCGGGCGCTTCTACGCCGAGATCATGTACAACGACTACCACTCGAAGGTGGTGGCCGTCAGTGACATCTCCGGCGCATACTTTTGCGGGGACGGGTTGGATATCAACGCGGTCAGCGCCTACGCGAAGCAGCACAACGGTGGGCTTGCCGGGCTGACCGACGCGATGAGCGGGGTTGAGTTCATCAGCAACGAGGCGCTGCTGGCACTTGATGTGGACGTGCTCGCGCCTGCCGCGCTGGAGGGCCAGATCACCGCGCGCACCGCCGGGGACGTGAAAGCGAAGCTGGTTGTCGAGGGTGCGAACGGCCCGACGACCATTGAAGGCAATACGATCCTCAACGACCGCGGTATCGTAGCCGTGCCGGACATCCTCGCCAACGCCGGCGGGGTAACCGTCTCCTACTTCGAGTGGGTACAGGGCCTGCAGTTCGACCGCTGGGACCTGGCGACGGTGGATCGCCGCCTGCTCAACGTGATGAAGGAATCGTTCGACAATGTCTGGGACGTCGCCCAGCAGCATAAACTCGGCCTGCGTGAAGCAGCCTTCCTGGTCGCAGTAGACCGGGTCGCGGAGTCAATGACCGTGCGCGGGCTCTTCCCGTAGACGGCGCTGGCGCCGCCACTCCCTAACCTGTTGTGAGACAGGACGAGCGGCCCGCGGGCCGCTCGTCCTGTTATACCTGCGGCTTCCTGCCGCGCCTGTCCACCAGCAGGCGGTAATTTACCAGAAACAAGATCGCCAGCACCGCAAGTACATAGACCGCAAGCATTCCAATCCGGCTGCTGTCCGTCCCACTGATGAAGCCGTGCACCGTTACCAGCACAAAAGCAGGGAATATCATCAGGTGCAGAATACGCCAGCCGCGCTGGCCCAGCCACGAGCGCCACGTGAAGCTCATCGCAGCCAGCAGCGAGCTGTAGAAGGCCAGTATGCCCAGCCCGACCCAGAACGGCTTATACGGGCCGGCAAACGGGATCAACACGTCTATCAGGGAGTAAGTGAAATACGTATCGAGCAGCAGGGCCAGCCCGTGCAGCCCGGCCAGCCCGAGCGCCGCCCAGGAGACGGCGTTATGCAGCGCCAGTACCTCCGGCGGCGGGGTGACTTCCTTCGAGATCCGCGTGCTGAGGACCAGCCCCCATCCCAGCGAGCCTGTCAGCAGGAGATAAGCGATCAGGCCGGATGCCCGGCTGAAGCGCCAGGCCATCTGTGCGGGGAGTGCTGCCTTGAATGCTGTGATCCACTCGATAGGGACAGCGAACGCGAAGACCAGTGCCCCTGTGATGATTGCTCCAGATAGCATCCACCCAAAGGGTGATGATGATGCAGTGGCGTTTCGAGCTGGTGTGGATGCTGATGTCATTCAGGTTCTCCTGCTTTCTCAGTGAGGTCGAGCGGCTTCTGCCATGCAGCTTGCCCCCGCATAATCTCGTTCAACCAGGTTTCACCGCTGTGTGTCACCGTGAGGATACCCACTCCCTCCGGGAGGGGCAGACCCGGCTCAATCAGTGCGGCCTTCGCCAGCGCCTCCGCCAGCGTAGCATCCCCTGCGAGCACCGAGGCGCTGCGGATGTCATTCTCGACCGGTTTACCGGTACGAGGATCGATGATGTGATGGGCTTCCCCCGCATCGGTCTGCCAGCGCCGGAAATCTACTCCGGAGGTCGCCACGGTGTGGTTCGCCAGCCAGAAGAAGGCCAGCGGCCCGCCGGGTGGTTCATCACGCCCGGAAGGGGCGTTGACCGTCACTGGCCAGCCGGCCTGCCCACGCGGCGCCCGCCCGGCGACGAGATCCCCTCCGGCATCTACCAGTGCCGGGCCCCAGACGTCGAGCAGGTTGATCGCCCAGGCAGCGGTGTAGCCTTTGCCGATTCCCCCGAAATCAAGCCCGATCCCATCTGGCAGCAGCACGGCACGGCGCCCCTCATCGAGGCGCACGGTCTGCCAGCTCCCACGCAGCACATCGGCAGGCTGGCGTGTCGTGTAGTGGAGTGTCTCGAAGTCATCCCGGTAGCCAGCGGCCCGCACCGCACTTAGCACGGTCGGATCGAACAGGCCGCCCGTCATCTCGGCCAGGTCAAGTGCGCGTTCGAGCACCTTCCAGAGTGTGCGTGAAACCGGTACCCACTCGCCCGGTCGGCTGTTCAGCCTGCAGAGTTCGTTTGAAGGCCGAAAGCGGCTGAGGGCAGCTTCCACCTCCGCGAACAGGCCCTCCACGGTGGCGAAAGCCTGTCGCGCTCCGGCTTCATCATCAACGTCCAGCCAGACGCCGATTGCGGAGCCCATGGCGCGGAAGTGATAGGACGGCCAGTCCGGATGCGGTTCCACCGTGCCAGCCTCCCTAGCGGCTTGAACCGCCGCCTGCAACCGGCTGCACTGGCGGAGCGGGTGCCGGGGCTTCGTAAACGGGCCCACTGTCCACCGGAGCCGGGCCGCTGTCTGCCACCGGTGGGGCTGGCACGAACTCCGGGATGACCGCGATCATGGCGGTCGGGATGGCCTGAACCTGTGAGCTGCCAGCAGCCGGAGCGGCAGGCTGCGCTGCTGCAGGCTGCGGCATGGCGGCCTGGCCTGCTGCTCCCGGGTTTGCCACTGCCGGCTGTGCCGCCTGCGGAACTCGTACCGTCGGGATCGGAGCCAGCAAGGCCGGGTCGAACAGCGGAGTGGGCGTGAAAGCTATCACCGGGGCTGCCGGTACGGCGGCGGCTGCCTGAGCCGCCTGCTGCGCCGCGTACTGAGCGGTTTCCTGCATGGCGAGGAAGTGCGTCCCGGTAAACGCCCCGGCGACCCCGCCGGTCATCAGCAGCACCTTCAACCCGAGGTGAGTCTGTGCGCGGTTAGTCATCGTCGCCCTCATCCTCATGCTCTTCATCTTCGTGTTTTTCGTGTTCGTCCTCGTGCTCTCCCTGTCCAATCGAAGGGGCGACCGGAACCACGGGTGCGGCCTGCACTACCGCTGGCTGAGGGGCGGCCTGTACTGCCGCTGGCCTGGGAGCAGAGGCCCCGACCGCGCCCGACACCTGCTGCACATAAGCCTGAAGCTGGGCGATCGACTGGTTAGCCGTCTCAATCTGGGCGCGATACTGGGCTTCATTCTGCTGCATCACTGCCAGTGAAGCTTGCAGCCCGGCGATCGTCTGGTTAGCAGCCGCAAGCTGGGCGCTTGAATCGGCTGACTGACCGGACTGCGTCGCTTCAAGGCTGGTGATGACCTGATTGGCCTGCTCAATCTGGGCCGCGTACTCCGCTTCACGGGCCTGCATGGTCACGAGCATCTGCTGAAGTTGCGCCTGCTGTGCCAGCACTTCTTCCATCGACGGAGTCGGAGTGGCAACGACCTGGGGCGCGGACGGCACTACCGCGGCCAGGGCATCACGGATTGTGCCGGTCGCTACCCCTGCCATCGCCGCTAACACGGCGGCTGTTAATGTCCCTGCCGCGAGAATCCCCTGCAACCTGTTCATCTGTGTTTCATCCTTTCGCTCTCTCTGGCTGACACGCTAAAGAATAGCCCGGCTTCTGGCAGGCATGGTTAGCCTGGGCCTAAATTGCCTTAAATCCAGCTTAAATCTCAATGGCTACATTGTTGGATGTCGTCAACGTGTGCGAGAATGCAGTCAGAGGTATTTATGACCACGATCCTGATGATAGACGACGACCCGCTGATCACGGGCCCGGTTGCGCGTGCGCTCACCACCGGTGGCTACAGGGTAACCATTGCCGAGAATGGTGAGCAAGGCGCGCAGATGACATTGCAGGGGGGCTATGACCTCGTCATCCTGGATATTATGCTACCAGGTATCGACGGCTGGGAGGTCTGTCGCCGTATCCGGGCACACAGCGTTGTGCCGATCCTCATGCTGACAGCACTTGGTGAGGAGGTAGACCGTATCCTCGGTCTCGAACTTGGCGCGGATGACTACCTGACAAAACCATTCAGCGCGCGTGAATTGCAGGCGCATATCAGGGCGCTGCTGCGACGGGTAGCCTTCGATACCGCCCCGGCCCCGGCGGAACA
Source organism: Anaerolineae bacterium (assembly GCA_020852775.1). Lineage (GTDB taxonomy): Bacteria > Chloroflexota > Anaerolineae > Aggregatilineales > UBA3940 > JADZAD01. The sequence continues at coordinate 1,013 of JADZAD010000236.1, read as the reverse complement.
CGCCATGCGGACAGGAAGCCTGTCGCTCGATCTTGTGACGCGGCGCGTGTATAAGGGCAACGCCGAACTCTCGCTGCGCTACAAGGAGTTTGAACTCCTGAGCCTGCTGATGAAACACAACGGCGAAGTCGTTACGCGGGCGCAGCTTTTTGATGAGGTGTGGGGGACGGACTGGCTGGGTGATACGCGCACACTGGATGTGCATATTCGCTGGCTGCGTGAGAAGATCGAAGATGACCCCGGCGCGCCCCGCTACATTCAGACGGTACGCGGCGTCGGCTATCGCTTCACCCCGATTGAGGGGAAGATGAAATGAAGCTCAGAAAGCTGCGGACACGGCTGATTCTGACCTACAGCAGTATCATCGTGTTGGGCTTCATCGGGCTGACGCTGATCGCCGGGGGGCAGATTGCCCGGTCAGCCAATGAAGATTTCGACCGGGCAGTGTCAGAAAGCGCCTCATTGATCGCCAGATCGCTGGGCGATTCCGTCGAACACTGGCTGAATGGTGAGAACGATGGCGGTTCACTCACCAACACATTGAACGGATTGAGCCTGCAGGAGGGTGGCGAAGTCACACTGCTGGGTAGCAGAGGACAGGTGCTGCTGACAACCGCCAGGAAGTACCCATCCGCGGCGGAACTGCTCACCTATCCGGAGGTGCTCGCGGCATTGCGCGGGCAGGCTGCCCATGAGCGCCGTACCAGCACCACCGGCGTTCAGTACGTCTATGCGACGGCTCCGATCATGGATGATGAGGAGCCTGTAGCCGTCGTAATCGTCACGGCCCCGCTGCGGGACGTAGGCGGGCTGGTCAACCAGCGTTGGATCGCGCTTGCAAGCGGTGTAGGTATCCTGATGTGGCTGACCGTGGCCGCGAGTATCCTCCTTGCCGGGTCGCTGACACATCCGCTGGAACAGTTGCGAACCTCCGCCCTCAGGCTTGCGTCTGGTGACCTGGACACACACATCGAGATCCGCCAGAGCGGCGAGATCGGCGATCTGGCGGAGGC
>JADZAD010000235.1 GCA_020852775.1 Anaerolineae bacterium | reverse complement strand
CGTCCTCGGCGCAGACACCGTCAATACTCTGCTGCCTGTCCTTGAACAGAGCCTCGCCCGTGCACAGGGCCTGCAGGCCGCAGCGCGGCACGAGCGTAAGCTGGTGACCATCCTGTTCGCTGACGTTGCCGGGTTTACGGCGATGTCAGAACTGATGGACCCGGAGGAAGTCAGCGATATCATCAACGAGATGTGGCGGGCTATCGATACCGCCATCACCGAGCAGAGTGGGACGATCGACAAGCATATTGGCGACGCGGTCATGGCCCTCTTCGGCGCGCCGCTTGCACGGGAGGACGCCGCAGAGAAAGCTATTCGGGCTGCGCTGGGCGCCCAGCGTGCTCTGAACGAGTTCGTCGGCAGGATGGCGGGCCGCAGGACACTCGATGGCAGCCCGATGCCTGAGTTGCGGATGCGTATCGGGATCAATACCGGCCTGGTGCTCGTCGGCGCGGTCGGTACAACTGGTGAGTACACCGCGATCGGCGACGCGGTCAACGTCGCCAGCCGCATCGAAGCGGCCGCCCCGGTAGGCGAAGTCCTGATCTCCCATGATACGTATCGCCATGTACGCGGCCTGTTTGAGGTTATGCCCCTTGAGCCCATCACAGTCAAAGGCAAGTCCGAACCAATCCAAGTCTACACGGTGCAGGGTACCCGGCCGCGCGCCTTCCGTGTCCCGACCCGCGGCGTAGTCGGTATCGAGACTTCGATGATTGGCCGGCAGGCCGAGCTCGACCGGCTGAAACAGGCGTTCATCACCATTCGTGATGGCACGCATATGATCGCTCTGGTCGCGGAAGCTGGCCTGGGCAAATCACGTTTACTGTACGAGTTCGCGAACTGGCTGGACCTGCAGGGAGCACCTTACTCGCTGCTGAAGGGCCGCTCAACGGAGGACATGGTCAATCTGCCGTACTCACTGCTCAAGGACATCTTCTCCTTCAGCTACGAGATACAGGACAGCGACAGCAGCGAGGCAGCCCGGCGGAGGCTGAAGAAAGGCCTGCGTGGGGTTCTGGGAGAAACGCTGGCCGCGGAAGCCGCGCCTTTCATCGGGCACCTGATCGGGCTGGATTACAGCAGCGACCCGGCGATCAGCGGCATCCTGCAGGATACGCGCCAGATTCATGACCGCGCCTTTGGCTATATCGGCCAGCTTATCGAGACACTCACCGTGCAGCAGCCCGTGATCCTGCTGCTGGAGGACATCCACTGGGCGGACGATGGGACACTCGACCTGCTGGAGTATCTGGTTGAACGCCTGAGCGACAGGCCGCTGCTGATCGTCAGCGCGGCGCGCAGCATCCTGTTTGAGCGTCGCCCCGGCTGGGGTGATGCAATGGGGCGTTTTACCCGGATCGATCTTCCCCCGCTGACAGAGGCTGAAACGCTCGACCTGGTCGCCGAAATCCTGCGGAAGGTTCCGTCTGTCCCGGAGGCACTGCGGCGGTTGATCGTCAGCCAGGCCGACGGCAACCCCTTCTATGTCGAAGAAGTGGTCAAGATGCTGATCGAGGACGGTATCATTGTGACCGCCGAGGACGCGTGGCGCATCGAACAGGCCCGCCTCGCTGACACGAAAGTCCCATCCACCCTTACCCAGGTTCTGCAGGCCCGCCTCGATCTGCTTGATGCAGAAGAACGCCTTGTTCTCCAGCGTGCCTCAGCGCTGGGGCGGGTCTTCTGGGACAGCGTCCTGCAGGGTATGAAGGAGCCGCCCGAGGTCGTTCCGCTCGAACTGGCGGAACCAGCGGCGGCTCTGCCCCACCTGCAGCAGCGTGAACTGGTCTTCCGGCAGGAAGCGGCAGCCTTCGCCGAGACAACCGAGTACCTGTTCAAGAACACTATCCTGCGTGAAGTCACCTACGAAACCGTCCTGAAGCGCGTCCGTCCCGCCTACCATGATTACGCCGCCCGCTGGCTCACCGAGCACAGCGGTGAACGTGTCAATGAGTACGCGGGACGCATCGGTGATCACCTCGAGATGGCGGGCCGGCTGGAAGAGGCCGCCAGTTGGTTCGTGCAGGCGGGTAAGCAGGCACAGGACACCTATGTCCTGTCCACTGCGGTCAGCTATTACCAGCGTGCCCTGCCGCACCTTCCGGATGGCCACCGCATGGAGACGATCCTGCGCCTCGGAGAAGTGCTGGGGCTGCTCGGCAGATGGGATGAAACGACCGAGCTGTACCAGAACGGCATCGTGCTTGCGGAGAAGCTCGATGACCGGGCAAGCCGTGCGCGATGCCAGGCCGCCATGGGCGACATCCTGCGCAAGCAGAGCAAGTACGCTGAGGCGCTCGACTGGCTTAACCGTGCCGAGGAAGGCTTTGCCGCTATTGGGCACGAGGACGGCACGGGTCAGGTACTGCACTGGAAAGGCACGCTCGCGGCACAGCAGGGAGACCTGAAGAGCGCACGTGAACGCTATCAGCAGAGCCTTGCCATCCGGCGCAGGCTCGACCAGAAGAGCGCTATCGCCGCACTGCTGAACAACCTCGGCATCCTTGCTTCGTATGAAGGTGACTACGACCTTGCCTGCCAGCTCCAGGAGGAGGGCCTCGCCATCAGCCGCGCACTGGGCGACAAATGGCAGATCGCCAACCGCCTCGATAACCTCGGCCTGGTCATGCTGAAGATGGGCCGATACAGGGAAGCACGGACTCACCTGGAAGAAGCAGTAGGCCTGCAGCGGGAGATCGGTGGCTGGGCACTGGCGAACGCGCTCAACAACCTCGCCAATACTGTGCGCGCACAGGGGGAATATCAGACGGCGCGCGCGCTGTATCACGAGAGCCTGACGATGGCGCAGGCCATGGATGAACGCTGGGCGATTACCTATCTGCTGGAGGATGTCGCGGTGCTGGCGACGCTGGAGGGGCAGCACGAGCGTGCGCTTCGCCTGATCGGGGCTGCCCGCGCCCTGCGGGACGTCATCGGCGCGCCCCTGCCCCCGGACGAGGAAGCGAAGCTCAGGGAGAACCTCCAGCCAGCTTTTACCGCTCTCGGTAGCGAAGTCTCCGAGACGGTGCTCGCTGAGGGCCACGCAATGCCGCTGGAGGCTGCTATCGCTTACGCACTTTCGACCGGGTAACAGGCCGCGTCTGACAGCTTCTGCCACATGAGCAAGCGCCCGAACCGGGATGGTTCGGGCGCTTGTGTGTTCAGGGTGTGGCGCTGCTCTTACTGGACGCGCAGCCCGGTGATCGAGTTGTACAGCCTGCCACCGTCGATGGCGTCGATGTTGCTGCCCTGGTCGTGCGTCACGATAGCGACGCGGATGCTGCCTGAGCAGTTGCCGCCCGGTCTGCCATCGCTGGCGACGAAGGTGATATGGTAGACACGCCCGTCACCCTTGCCGTCCCGGTCTGCGCGGACTTCCGCCAGGTTTGTGGCAAGGATGCGACCATCCGGAGGCCGCTGCACCCGCTCATCCTGGAAGATGCCGGTGATGGTGATGGTCAGCGGATCACCGTCCGGGTCGGTGACGCCGCGCACGCTCACCTGATGGAACTTCTTGTCCGGCGACCACAGCGCGACAGGCGACGGCGCAGCGGTGGAGCAGACCGGGAGCTGGTTGCTCCGCTGCACAGTAATGTTGACCTGCGCCAGGTTGGAGAGCAGGCTGCCATCGCTGGCCCGGTAGGTAAAGCTGTCCGTGCCGAAGAAGTTGGCGAACGGGGTATAGGTAAAGGCACCACTGCTGTTCAGGGTGAGCGACCCGCTGTTCGGGCTGGCCCCCAGCACCGCGGACAGCACGGCGCTGTCGATGTCGCTGTCGTTGGTCAGCACGTTGCCGGTTGCCGCGACGTTCTGCACGGTGGTCACCGTATCATTCTGCGCGACGGGCGCATCGTTCACCGGGTTGACCGTAATCGTGGCGGTCGCAGTGTTCGACATGACGTGCGCGTCAGCGGCCTGATAGGTAAAGCTATCCGTACCGGCATAGTTCGCCGCAGGTGTGTAGCTGAACGATCCATCCGGATTAAGCGTCAGCGTACCATGCTGAACGCTTGTGAGCAGGCTTGCACTGAGCGTATCGCTATCCGCGTCAGTATCGTTGCCGAGCACCCCCGGCGGGATGATCACCAGTGCCGTATCCTCGTTCGTGCTGTAGGCGTCGTCCCTGGCGATCGGCGCGTGGTTCAACAGAGTCACTTCTCCGGAGGCTGACGCGGGGAGGTAGCGTGGATCATCGATCGAAACCGTAGCGCCAGTATGCAACTGGAAGGTCCCGCGGAAGTACGCGCTGACCGCATACGTGCCCGCCGGGAGGCTGAGGCCGCCCAGCCGCGCACGCCCGGCGTAGTCCGTCAGGGCCGGGATGCTGGCCCCGCCATCCTCTCCTGTGAGGACGAAGATCACTGTCTCCTCACTCAGACGCCGGCCTGTGGCGTCACTGAGCGTCGCCAGCATCAGGGCGGGGTTCTCCCCGTAACCAGTCGCGGAGGCGGGCTCCAGCACCAGGCTGGTCGCCTGCCGCACGATATCGAATGGTGAGGCAGCCGCTGAGCCTGCGTAGTCCTGCGTACCGGCGAAGGTCGCGCGCAGGTCAACCCGGCCCGGCAGCGCAGTGATCGGCAGGGTCACCGTCACCGTGCCGCTGCCGTCGGTGACGGCCTGTCGCGTGATCTGCCCGAGGCTGATGCTCAGCGTCTGGTTGGCGAGAGGCAGGCCTTCGCTTTCCAGCTTCGCACTGACAGCCGTCTGCGCGCCATATGCGCCGCTCGTGGGTGGATTCAAGAGTGTGACCGCCGTCTGTGATAGCAGCGGGTTCGCTGCGCCGGGGATGTATCCTCTGCCCATGTTGGTATGCATCGAGACCAGCCCGGCACCGCTGACTGCCTGCACCAGGAAGCGCACATCACCCGCCGGGGTACCACCCAGCAGCAGGTTCCCCTGCCAGCGGGTGGAGTCCAGAAGGCTCTGCGTCAGATCGATCGACTGCCACCGACCAGCCCACGGCCCGCTGATCGCGGTGTACGTCACCCAGACTTCCTGCACGCCTACCGCCGGGTTGCCGGTCACATTCACATCGAAAGCGATGTTGTCCGCCCCGGGCACTCCATATACACCGGCGATTGACGGCGCAGCCGACAGGCCCACCGGATCACCTGCGTTGCCACTGTAGAACAGGCGGAAGTCCATCTGGCTATAGACACGCATCGTGCCGGTGAGCGGGCTGGCCGGGTCACTGACGAACTGGGTCGGGGTCACGTTCAGGGTGACGGGGCCGCCAGGTGACGCCAGCGCACCGTAGGTGTTGATGCTCCATGGTGTCACCGGGAAGAACACGGGGGTCTGGAAAGCTGTGTGAACACCCCGGATTTCAGTCGTCGCCGCGCCGGTGAACGGGATTACCCCGAACAGGTCACTGTAGGTGCCGCCACGGAAGCCCACACCGCGCAGAATGGTGCCCGGAAGCGTGACATTCAGGGCTTCAAGCGGCAGGGTTGGCTCCAGCGGATTGGTCAGCACACCGTCCGACCCGCTGTAGAAGAGCGACTGTACCGTCGAGTTGTCGGCGGGGTCGGTCAGCGTGACGACATGCTCCGTAAGGGCCGGGTTTACACTGAGGTCGGCATAGCCGAGGCCGAGCGTCTGGCCCGGGTTGCTCCCGTAGAGCGTCGTACCACCGACGGCTGGCGCTTCGGGGGGCGCAGTGTAACGGGCGCCGCCCATGTCCACGCTGATCATCGGCAGGCCGAACAGGGTCGCTTCGAGCAGGGCCTTCTGGTGAATACCGCGTAGCTGCGGCGTCTCCGCAAGATAGGCCTGCTTCGCCTGCACCAGCGCCTGCCCGACCGAAACCGGCCCGCTCCCCGCGCGCAACTGCTGCGAGAAGAACAGGTACAGGCGTTCGCTGTATTCAAGGAAGTCCGTGTCGCCGTACTGGTAGCCGGTGCCGCCGACAAAAGTCGCACCCTTGCGGGCGAACGCCTGCGCCCAGTCCGGCTCCTGCGTCAGATACGGGATACCGTGCTCATTGACGATGTTGTAGCCGGAGTGGCAGCCCACGCTGAAGATCAGTGCGTTCGTCATGTCCACCGGAGAGCCCAGCACGTCCTCGGTACTCAGGCGGGTGGTGTAGTCCGCCGCGAGCGCCTCGCTCGCGTTGAAGTGCCCGGCGAGGAAGACCACGTCGTGCCGGCTGCCGAGCAGCGCATCACGCAGGTCATCGGCCGTCCACGAGGCCGGGTCTGCGGGTGAAACTTCACGCGGGTTGATCAGCGTCTCCGCCGCCTGCCCGGTGCCTGCTTCCAGTTCGGACTGGACGGCGGTTGCGGCATCAGCGAGGAAGTCGTAGCCGGTCACCAGAGACGAATCCGGTGCAGGGATCACGCCTGCGATGGTGCCATCAAGATATGCGTCAATCTGTGTGACGGCGTCTGATGGGGTTTCGACCAGCCGCCCGACTGCCAGGCCGAGCAGCGGGAACGAGGAGTCGTCAATCGAAAGGGAATCTGGTGACCCATACTGATCCTGCCCGAGCACGTAATTCAGTTCAAGCGAAGCGCGTGAGGCGTTGAAGTTGCTCACCGGCGGCACGAACTGCGATTCGGGGCCGAGCAGCGCGTTATCCGGGTAGCGGTAGAAGGGGATCACGTCATCGTTGCCCACGATCACCACGTATTCCAGCGGGTTCAGGGCGCGGTAGCGATCCACGATTCCCTTGATTTCATCGGCGACGAGGTTCTTTGCATACGGGCAGGCGTAGTTGTCGCCTGCGTCCGCCTGCTGGTTGGCCGCCGCGACACGCCCGTCCTGGCTCACGTCAACGATTACGCCCGCCACCTCGGGCCGGGCGGCCAGCTCAGACAACCGGGCCTGGAGCGCGGCTTTCTCCTCTGCCGTGCCCTGCATACGGCTCGTATCCGTCAGGATCACCGTATGGTAGTCATTCGCTTCGGCCTGCAGCCCGCTGATGCCTGCCGGGATTGGCGAAACATCAGTACAGGCCCCGGTCAGTACACGTACTTCAAGGTGGAAGGCATTATTCAGGCTGAACGCGCCATCTCGCCCAAGCACCCGCACGTAGAAGTCGCCGGTGTTATTCCAGGTGTTGAGGATGATGCCCTCACCGGAGGTGCCTTCAAAAGCAGAGATGCCGATCAGGCTGCTGGTCTGCGCCGCGGCAAACGCGGCAGGGGCAAACGCCGCGGGCGCGAAGGCGGCCGGGGCGAAGGCGGCGGGTGCAAACGCCGCGGGCGCGAAGGCGGCCGGCGCGAAAGCCGCCGGGCTATAGGCATCTGGCGCGAAGGCAGCGGGGGCAAAGGCCGCAGGTGCGAAAGCCGCGGGCGCAAAAGCCGCCGGGGCAAACGCCGCGGGTGCGAAGGCCGCCGGTGCGAAGGCGGCTGGCGCAAAGGCTGCCGGGGCAAACGCCGCGGGTGCGAAGGCCGCCGGCGCATAGTTCGCATCAGCAAAGGCTGCCGGGGCGAAGGCCGCAGGCGCAAACGCCGCCGGGGCGAATTCCGCGCCGAGGGTCTCCAGCGGCTGAGATTCGGTGGTAAGCTGCTGGTAAGCCGCCGCGATATCCTTATAGACCGTCAGGTCGTAGTTCGCGGGCAGGTTGGTCAGGGTCACGATCACGGTGCTGTTCGGCTGAACCGGGAAGCGGTACCACCGCGCCTGCCCCTGCAGCGCCAGCGGCTGATCGACGATAGCCGGCGAGAAGGCGTCGCCCGGCGTGACCGGGAGCGCGCGCGGCCATGAGTCATTGTCCGCGCTGACCGGGACACACTGTGAGAACTCGGAGGTCGCGCCGTCCGCGCTGGTCGCCGTCGCCGTGATGTACTGGTTCAGCGCGACTGCCGGAGACAGCGAGGCCGAGAAGTACATGTCGCCACGAGCATCAGTGGAGGCAGCGACTGTGCCGAGGTAGCCCTCACCTTCACCGAAAGTGCTTGGATCACAGGTCGTGCTATTGTAGAGATCGATATCATAGGCTGCATCGGGCAGGCTGCGCAGGCGGCCATCGACGATCAGCTGATCCGTGCCGGTATTCGGTGTGGCGCGGAAGAGCACCGGGGCGTTCTGCACACCATCACTTTCGTCGAGGTCGTTTACCGTCAGGCCGTCGTCACTCAGGTCGATGCCGAGGTCACCGTTGTCACGGATCGCCCCGCCGCGGATGCTGACCGTGACGCCCGGCATCGTCACAACACCTGCGCCGTCAAACCCGTGAATGGCAACACTGGTGAGCGATGACCCGCTGCTGTTGAATGCCAGGCCGTCTGCCCCTTCCCCGGCGGCGGCACCATCGACTTCAATGATGCCTCCGGGCTGGGTCGTGCCGTCGATGCTGACCGGGTCAGTAATGCCGGGGAGCGGCGAGCCGGGCTGGATGACGAACGGCCCGGAGCCAGGGATATTGAACTGGATCGCGTCTGTTGAGCCCTCGTCATTGGCGCGGGCGTTCGCCGCATTGATTGCTTCACGCAGGGAGCATTCCGCCACGGTGCAGCCGTTGTCGGAATCCGCCGTGGTATTCACGGTAAACACCGGGCCGGTCTGTGCCGGGTCCGGGTGCTCATACGCCCCGGAGTCGCAGGATGCGCCCACAGGCCGCGCCACGCCGCGCTGGTCCACGGAGACACTGCCACCGGCAGGGTCGGTGCAGGTGCCCGCGTCAATAGCCGGGCTGTTGGCCGACAGCGCGTAAGTCAGCGTCTGGCCGCCGTTATTCTGCAGCGGGCCCAGAAGCGGATCGACACCCACACGGTCTGAAGCTGCCAGCCCGCTCACCGCGCAGCCATTCAGGTCACTGAAGAAGTTGCCTCCGGCTGAAGCCAGGCTGCCGGCGCAGACCGGCCCCACCGCAGCGGAATTGCCGGAGAGGATTGAGTTCCCGACGGTGGTAACAGCCGCTGAGGTGCCCGCGATCGCGCCGCCGCTCGCAGCCTGGTTCTGGCTGATAGTGCTGTGGCTCAGAGAGAGCGTGCCGGCATTGAACATTGCCCCGCCCATACCCTGCGCCTTGTTCCCGCTGAGGGTGACGTTGGTCAGGGAGAGAGTACCACCGTTGTAGATCGCGCCGCCATCTCCGGAGAGTACGTTACCCCCCGTGATCGCGAGGCCGGAAAGCCGCACCGTACCGCCAAAGACATGAAAGACTCGATCCTTGAAACCGGCCCCGGCGGTGATGGTCGCCCCTTCGGCAGGGGTGAGGATGGCCAGGTCGCCGTAGGTATCAAGATCGCCGGTTGAGGAGGAATCCTCATTGCCGGAGTCCGTGCGGGTCAGGGCGTATGTCCCTGATGGGAGGTAGATCGTATTGGTGTCCGTCTGCGGTGTGACGCCACATTCACGCGCCCGCCGCCCGCCGCTTTTGTCATCGTTGGCGACCATAATCGCTTCACGCAGGCTGCAGATGCCGTCGTCGTTGACGTCATCGTTGAAGCTGGTGACAATGATCGCGTTCGGGAGGTCGGCGCGCGGTTGCGCCAGCACGCTCATGGCAGGGAGTACCAGACATACATCAAGGGCGACAACAAGAACTGCTGTGCGCCGCTTCACACCAGAAGAGGTAAAGGTATTCATGTTGACGCACCCTCACTACCTGCGATTGATTCCCTGCCTATCCCTATATTCGACAGTATAGGTCTTCTTTTTTGCTCAAACAATTACGGGATGGTTTGAATAGTCCTATATAGTACTAAGTGGCTAGTCCTTGCCCGCAGGCGCATGCCGGTTAACTTACCCCGCAATATAAACGCCATCCACTGTCCAGACTGAACAGTGGATGGCGTTCGACGCAAGGCTGTCTGCCCGGAGGCTGACTGGCACTCTTCTCTCGTTTAGCCCCCTGCTCCAGCCAGTGCGGTTGCTTCAATTCTCGGCTCACTGGAACGCTGGTCCTTGAGTACACGCTGGTCGAGGACGTTCCGCTTTGGCATTTCGATCATATTCAGTGAGAGCATTCGCTCAGTCATTGTGGAGACAAAGACCCGGTTTAGTTCCGGGTGAGAGGACATCATCCGAAGTGATGATGCCGGTACACGAAGAAGAGCACTTGGCTGCGTTGTGACTACATTAGCAGTGCGCTGAATCACGGTCAGTGCAGCGATCTCACCGAAGAAGTCACCGGGCGCATGCGCACCGAGGACTCGTTCTCTGCCGTCTTCCTCTATTCCCGCGATAGTGCCACCATCCAGCACGAAGTATGCGCTGTCGCTGGTCTCGCCCCGGCGCACGATGACGGTACCTTCCTCCGCCTCGATATACCGCATATCCTTAAGAACGGACTTGCGTTCCTCCAGTGAGAGGGTTGCGAGAACCGGCATACGGCCAATCAGGCGATCGAAGTCGGCCAGAGTGGCGGCCCGTCCTGCCGCTATGCCGGGAGCTGCAGCCGCACCCCGCAGCAGCCGGAGCGAGCGCACCCACTCAGCCGCCGGTTGCCCGATGCCTGGCGCGAATACGGCGACGGCCCCGGCGCCGACCGTGACAAAGGCTGTAAACTGCATCATCGTCCGCGGTCCGAACAAGTCCGCCAGGCCAGCCAGCGCCATCCCGAGAAGCATCGTTGTTCGTCCGATCGCCATCAGGGCCCCGAATACGCGCCCGCGCACTTCCCGCTCGGTGTTCCGCTGAATCAGTGTCTGCCGCGCCACCGCGTAGAGGGCATTCATGAACCCCGATATCGTCACGATCACGATAGCAAAGGGTACGGTAGTGGAGAATGAGTAGACCAGATAGAAGATGCCCATCCCGAGCAGGCCAAAGATGTACCACAGGCCATCCCGCAATCGAGAGGCGTAGCTGGCCATGATAAGGCTACCTGCCACAAATCCGATTGAAGTGAGCCCTTCCTGCAGGCCATATTCGAACGTCGTGGCATTGAGCGCGGTCGTGGCGAAGGGCAGGAGCAGCGTATTGGCCAATCCGACCGTGAAGCTGTAGAGCAGACCGAGAAGCAGCAGAGTACGCAGCATTGAACTACCGGTAAGATAGCGTAAGCCACTCTTCAGGTTATTCCAGACGATCGCAACACTGGTATCTTCCTCAACTTGCAACGGCGCGATCGTCACCCCGACAATCAGGATCGCAGATATGAAGAAGGTCGCCGAGTCGATGTAAAAAGCGACGTCCAGCGAATAGGCGGCAAGCAAGCCGG
>JADZAD010000234.1 GCA_020852775.1 Anaerolineae bacterium | reverse complement strand
TTCCACTCAATGACGTCAATTTTCTCGTTATTGAGTTCCTTGACGATGCTCTGAATGCGAACACCACGCATACCCACGCACGCCCCAACCGGATCAGCGCCGGGCTGCAGCGCGTAGACTGCGACTTTGGAACGCGCCCCCGGCTCCCGCGCAATGCTCTTGATCTCAACTGTGCCGTTGTAGATTTCGGGCACTTCGTATTCGAGCAGGCGGCGCAGCATGTTACGGTGCGTGCGGCTGACGATGATCTGGGGCCCTCGGTTGGTCTTACGCACTTCCATCACGAAGGCACGAACCTTATCGTGCACCCGGTAACGTTCACTCTGGATCTGCTGGCTGCGCGGAAGGATGGCCTCTGCGCGTCCAAGGCTGATCGTGATCACGTCGCCGTTGTCGCTCTGCACCGTCCCGGTCACGAGGTCACCGACCCGCTCCTGATACTCGGAGTACTGTGCGTCCCGTTCGGCTTCGCGCATACGCTGCAGAATCACCTGCTTGGCAGTCTGTGCCGCGATACGCCCGAAATCCTTCGGAGTGCTTTCCGCCAGGATCAGATCATGAAGGTTAACATCCGGATCGTACCCGCGGGCGACTTCCAGCGAGACTTCCGTCATCGGGTTCTGGACGTCCTCCACCACCTCTTTCTCAACCCAGATGGTAGGCTCACCTGTCTTTTCGTCCAGACGTGCTTCGACCTTCTGCTGCTGGCTCACGCCGATATTACGGCGATAGGCTGATACCAGCGCGGCGCTCAGGGCGTCAAGCACAATCTCACGAGGGAGCTTACGGACTTCGGCGATTTCGTTGAATGCGAGGATAAATTCGCTCTTCATCTCACTACAGATCTCCAGAACCAGGGTGGTGTCACATCGTCCTGAAACACGAAACGTGGGGGATGCCCACGTTTCGCCAACACATCTATCCAAGACATTTCAAAGTATATCAGCAGTCTGCCCGGCTGGCAATAGCCAGCCGGAAGGTGTTAGCGGCGCGGCAGGCCCAGCCCCTGCCCTGCCGGATCATTACGCCAGGATTGCAGCACACGCATGTAGTTCGCGCGCTCGAAGACCGCAGGCTGTGCGACATGGCGCTGGCTCATGCTGCCCTGCATCTGCCGGACCGATTCGTATTCCTTCTCATCCATCCAGTTCACCATCTCCTGCAGGACTTCCGTCACCCGGCTGGTGCCGTTCCTCAGGATTTCCGAGGTCATCATCACGACGTTTGCCCCCACCATCAGGCCCTTGATCACATCCTGATAGTCATGCACACCGCTGGTAATGGCAAGGTCCGCCGAGATACGCCCGTGCAGGATCGCCACCCAACGCATAGGAAGCCGCATCTCAAAGTTGGTGCTCAGAACGAGGTGCGGTTCCACTTCCAGTTTCTCAAGGTCGATATCCGGCTGGTAGAAGCGGTTGAAGAGTACCAGGGCGTTCGCGCCAGCATCAGCCAGCTTGATCGCCATGTTCCCCATCGAACTGAAGTAAGGCCCTATCTTCACTGCGAGGGGGATGCTGATATGCTTTTTGACCTCGCTGACGATATTGATGTAGGTCTGCTCAACATCCGCCGCGGCTAAAGCCGGGTCAGTCGGGATGTAGTAGATGTTTAAGTCCAGCGCATCCGCGCCGGCTTCCTGCATCTTGCGCGCGTAGTCAATCCAGCCGCCGGTTGTTACCCCGTTCAGGCTGGCGATCAATGGCACATCAACCGCCGCCCTGGCGCGGCGGATCAAATCGAGGTAGTCGTCAGGGCCGATATTATAGGAGTCCATCTCCGGGAAGTAGCTGAGTGACTCCGAGAAGCTGTCCGTGAAGTAATCGAGATAGTGGTTCAGGCGCAGGCTTTCCAGCGTGAGCTGCTCCTCGAAAAGAGAGTGCATCACCACCGCGCCGACTCCAGCTTCCGCCAGGCTTTTGATCCCGTCAAGTGTGCGTGTCAGGGGTGAAGCCGATGCCACCACCGGATTCTTCAGGGTCATACCGAGGTACGTGGTTGTTATGTCCATTGGGTCCCCCATTCAGGTAAGTGCCCGGGCAGCCCATTCAGGGCTGCCCGGGATGTTGTCCGGGTGTGAGGTGGTTCAGCCGCTCGCCTGTTCCTCGCCTCGTGCCATCCGCTCCAGTTTAGCCCAGCGCGTATTGATTGCCTGCTGCGCCCCGGCGAGGAGTTCTTCCGCCACCAGCGGGTTGCTCTGCGCGAGCATTGTGTAGCGGGTTTCCTGATAAGCATAGTCGCGGAACGGCATCTTCGGCGCACGAGAGTCAAGCTGGAAGGGGTTTTTGCCTTCACCAACCAGCCGCGGGTCAAAGCGGAAGAGCGGCCAGTATGCCGACTCAACCGCAGCGGCCTGCTGGTCGAGGCCCTTCGCCATATTGATGCCGTGTGCGATACAGTGGCTGTAGGCAATGATGATGGATGGGCCATCGTAGGACTCAGCTTCAAGGAAGGCACGCACGGTCTGAGCATCGTTGGCACCCATCGCAACCTGCGCGACATACACGAACCCGTAGTTCATCGCCATCCCACCCAGGTCCTTCTTGATGGTGGGCTTGCCGCCAGCGGCGAACTTGGCCACCGCACCCAGCGGTGTCGCCTTGGAGGCCTGGCCGCCGGTGTTCGAGTAGACTTCGGTGTCCATCACGAGGATGTTCACATTACTGCCACTCGCGATGACATGGTCAAGGCCGCCATAGCAGATGTCGTATGCCCAACCGTCGCCGCCAATGATCCAGACGGATTTCTTGACCAGCATATCGGCGACCTCAGCCAGTGCACGGCTCTCCGGCGAGTTGGTCTTTGCCAGCACCGCCTTGAGCGCCGCCACGTTGCCACGCTGCTGCGCGACGCCACGTTCAGTGCTCTGGTCGGTTTCGAGGAGGTTGGCAGTCAGTTCAGCCCCGATCTGATCCTGCAGCCGGAGCACCAGTTCGTGTGCATATTCCGCCTGTTTGTCCATCGTCAGGCGCATACCGAGGCCGAACTCGGCGTTGTCCTCAAAGAGCGAATTGCTCCAGGCCGGGCCGCGCCCTTCCTTGTTCTTTGCCCATGGCGTGGTGGGTAGGTTGCCACCGTAGATGCTGGAGCAGCCCGTCGCGTTGGCGACCACGGTGCGGTCACCGAACAACTGGGTGATCAGCTTGAGGTACGGGGTCTCGCCACAGCCTGCACAGGCACCGGAGAACTCGAAGAGTGGCTGCAGAAGCTGGACGTTCTTCACGTTGGTGAAATTCAGGCTGGTGTTGTGATCCACCTCGGGCAGGTTCAGGAAGAAATCCCAGTTGACTTTCTCCGTCTCGCGCAGCGGAAGCTGAGGCTCCATGTTGATCGCTTTGCGGCCAACCTGGCTCTTGTTCTTGGCAGGGCATACCTCAACGCACAGCGCACACCCGGTGCAGTCCTCGACCGCCACCTGGAGCGTGTATTTCATGCCGGGCAGTTCCTTCCAGCGGGCATCGGTTGAGAGGAAGGCATC
>JADZAD010000233.1 GCA_020852775.1 Anaerolineae bacterium | reverse complement strand
GGCGGCGAGCAACGCGCAGGCGGCGCGGCTTGCCGCGGCGATTGTGCACAGGCAGAGAGAGGCATAGGGGCATGATGAACAACCTGTTCAGAAGCAATCTCAACGTCATCAACGTGGGGCTTTCCTCGTTTGCTGATTCGATCGCGCAGGCAGGTGGGGATGTTCAGCACATCGACTGGAGCCCCCCTGCTGGTGCTGATCGGGAGGCCGGGCTGGCGCTGGCCCGGTTGATCAATCATCCCGCCGTTGAAGAAGCCAACCGTCAGGCCTTCGAGCGTTATCTCGCCGCCCAACCGATATTGAAGGCGGTGGAGATCGCCTCGCGCGTGATTCCCGGTATGGGTGAGCGGATGCTGCTGCATGCGGGCCCTCCGGTCGAATGGGATGCGATGTGCGGCCCAATGCAGGGGGCAATGGTTGGAGCGATCCTGTTTGAGGGCTGGGCGGCAGACGCGGAAGCAGCATCCCGGCTGGCCGCAAGCGGTGCGGTGACGTTCGCGCCGTGCCACCACTTTGACGCGGTGGGCCCCATGTCCGGCGTCGTCAGCCCGTCTATGCCGGTCTGGGTTGTTGAAGACGGGGCGCATGGCGGCAGGACGTTCAGCAATCTCAATGAGGGGCTGGGAAAGGTACTGCGTTTCGGCGCCAACGAACCGGCGGTTCTGGAGCGACTCGGCTGGATGCGGGCGGTTCTCGGCCCAGCGCTGGCGAAAGCGGTGCAGACACTGGGCGGAGTTGATCTCAAGCCGCTGATCGCACAGGCGCTACATATGGGCGACGAATGCCACAACCGGAACGCGGCGGCCTCCGGCCTGCTGTTCAAGCGGCTGACCCCCGCACTGCTCAGGACGGATGTGCCGCAGGCGGACGTCGCCGATGTGCTCTCGTTCATCGCGGGGAACGATCATTTCTTCCTGAATCTCTCGATGGCAGCCTGCAAGAGTATGCTCAACGCGGCGCACAACGTCCCGGACAGCACGATGGTCACGGTCATGGCACGCAACGGCGTGGAGTTCGGCATCCGGGTGAGCGGCGCGGGCGACCGCTGGTTCACCGCGCCCGCGCCGATGGTTGATGGCCTGTTCTTCCCTGGCTACTCGGCTGAGGATGCCGCGCCCGACCTCGGTGACAGCGCGATCACGGAGACCGCCGGGATCGGTGGCTTCGCTATGGGTACGGCTCCGGCGATTGTGCAGTTCGTTGGTGGGACGCCACAGGATGCGATCGGCTATACCCGTGAGATGTACCATATCACGCTGGGACTGAACAGTGCATTTACTCTGCCCCCGCTCGGATTCGCAGGCTCGCCCGCGGGCATCGATGCCCGCAAGGTCGTCGATGCCGGGATCGCGCCGGTGATCAACACCGGCATCGCGCACCGGCAGGCCGGCGTCGGGCAGGTTGGCGCGGGGATTACCCGTGCTCCGCTTGAGTGCTTCACACAGGCGATCAACACCCTGGCGACGCTTATCACAGGCTGACCGGGATCCGGATTCAGCGGCGATACTGAACAAGGAGAACGCGTAGTTATGACTTCACCATCCGGACGAAAGCTGGCGGTTGTCGCCGTTGGAGGCAATGCGCTGATCCGCGAGAAAGGCAGAGAGACGCTGCCTGACCAGTACGCCGCGGCGTGCCTGACGATGCCTTATGTGGTTGATATGATCGCATCAGGGTGGGACGTCATCGTCACACACGGCAACGGCCCACAGGTTGGCTTCATCCTGCGCCGCTCAGAGATCGCGGCGGGCCAACTGCACGGGGTGCCGCTGGATTACTGCGGCTCGAATACGCAGGGATCGATTGGATACATGTTTCAGATGGCGCTGGGCAATGAGTTTGCCCGGCGCGGCATGCCCAACCAGTCAGCGACGGTCGTTACCCAAACGCTGGTTGACAAAGATGACCCGGCTTTTCGCAGCCCCTCCAAGCCAATCGGCTCGTTCATGGATGAAGCGACTGCGCTTCGCTATCGGGATCAGGAAGGCTGGTCGGTTGTGGAAGATTCCGGGCGAGGTTGGCGCAGGGTTGTCGCTTCGCCTGCCCCGGTCCGGATCCTGCAGCAGGACGCGATCATGGCGCTGGTACAGGCAGGTTTTACCGTGGTCGGGGTCGGAGGTGGCGGCATCCCGGTGATCGAAAACGAGCAGGGTGGGATCACCGGCGTGGAAGCGGTCATCGACAAGGACCTTGCCTCTGCGCTGCTGGCTTCCAGTATTCACGCGGATCTCTTTCTGATCTCAACCGAGGTCGAGAAGGTCGCCTTGAACTTCGGGAAGCCGGATGTCCACTGGCTGGATCGCCTGACGATTGCTGACACGAAGCGGTATCTGGCTGAAGGGCAATTTGGTAAAGGCAGCATGGAACCGAAGGTCAGGGCAGTGCTGAATTACCTGGAGCAGGGTGGAAAGAGGGCGCTGATTACCAACCCGGAGAATATGCGCCGGGCCCTCAGCGGTGAGACTGGCACACACTTCGAGGTATAACCCTACTTGGACGGTCTGTACCACAATTCAGCAGCGCCCCTCATACGAGGGGCGCTGTCGTCTTGTGTATGTTACCCACGGAAGATGCGCAGATGGCGTTCAGGCTCCTGGCCGAGGCTGTGTGACATCAGGTTGTAGCGCCGGGTCAACTCATGCTGCTGGCGACGCACGGTGGCGTTCTGAGGAGAGATATCAACGGAGTCCTCACCGTTAAGCACCCGCTGGATTGCTTCGCTGGCTTCCTGCATGGCGCGGAGCATCTGTGCATTCCCGGAGGTATCGACTTCCAGATTGTAGAGGTCAATCAGGAAGTTCTCCATTTGTGTCACCGTGTTTGAACGCAGCACGTAGATCGGCATGCCGCGCCCTTCCGCGTCGAGCACGAGCCGCGGGCGGCGGCGGTAGAAGTTCTTGAGCGTGACCATTACGTCCGCTTCCTCGACCGTATCGACGACCTGCACCGGCACGCGGAAGCGCCGTCCGGTTTCGATCAGGCGGTTGCGGGCGATACCATACGGATACACCCGGATCTGTTTCAACGATTCCGGATTGCGGATTTTGACCTGGGTGCGGAAGTCGCTCATCCCGTTTCCGTTCGAACCGATCTCATGGCTGCTCACCGGCTCATGGAGGTCTTCTTCACGGCCCCTGCGGCTTACAGCCGGGTTTGCGGAAAGGTTCCCGCCGGGGCGTTCCCGCGGAGCAGAAACATTGGACTCCGGTGGTGGGGCCTTGTGGATGAAGATCTCACCGGACTGCGTCCGGCTGCGGACTTCTGGCTGGAATGGCTTGCCACGCAGCAGCATATCGACCGATACCATCACGTCGTGATGTACGATCATCGAATTGCGATCCTGCAGTTCGATCAGTACGTCAAAAGTCGGTGGGGCACGGCGCTCCAGCACGGTCTTCTGTGTGCCCCGGCGGCGTGCCTCCTCATCGGAGAGCGTCACGCTTTCAATGCCGCCGACCAGATCGGAGAGAATCGGGTTGAGCAGCAGATTGTCGAGCGTGATACCGTGCGCGGTGCCGATCAACTGAACACCGCGTTCCGCGATGGTGCGCGCAGCCTGCGCTTCCAGTTCGCGCCCGATCTCGTCGATCACAACAACCTCGGGGTTGTGATTCTCGACCGCCTCGATCATCACCTCGTGCTGCAGGTTCGGAGTAGGCACCTGCATACGCCGTGCCTTGCCAATGGCCGGGTGAGGCACGTCTCCGTCCCCACCGATTTCATTGGAGGTATCCACGATGACCACCCGGCGCGATTCGGCCAGCACGCGGGCAGCCTCGCGCAGCATAGTGGTCTTGCCGACACCAGGCTTGCCGAGGAAGAGGATGCTCTTCCCGGTTGCGATGATGTCCTGG
>JADZAD010000232.1 GCA_020852775.1 Anaerolineae bacterium | reverse complement strand
CTGCTGGTTGCCGTCCCGCTGGCGGCGCTGGGGGCCAACGCCTTCACGAATTTCTTCGCGGAGTTCTCCAATTTTGACATCATGAGCCGGGGTGTCCCGTGGATCGTCCTGCTGATCGAGATCATTATCGCGCTGCTGGTGCCGATCCTCGCGGCGACCATCCCGGTCAACACCGCGATGCGCCTGACCGTGCGGGAGGCGATCGCTGACAGCGGCCTGAGCGCATCCGATACGCAGAGCTTCGTGGATAAGCTCGCTCTATCCCTTCAAGGCGGGCCGGTGGCGCTCGCCCTTGCGCTGCGTAACACCTTCCGGCGTAAGTCGCGGCTGATGCTGACGCTTGGAACGCTCACGCTGGCCGGAGCGATCTTCATCTCCGTCCTGAGCGTGCGCGATGCGCTCTTCGGCACGTTTGACCGGGCGCTGGCCTACTACGGCTATGACCTGAGTATCGACCTTGGCGGAACCTATCGTATCGAGCAGATTCAGCGTGAAGCAGCACGTGAGAGCGGCGTGGTCGCAACGGAAGGCTGGTTCCAGCGTTCCGGTGCGCGCATCCGCCCGGATGGCTCGGAGAGTGCGAACTACAGCGTGATCGGCGTGCCGCTTGATACGCAGTTCATCGTACCGGAACTACGCTCAGGAACGTGGGTGAATGAGAACGTCCGCAACGGGATCGTGGTCAACACCGACTTCAGCAGCGATGAGCAGGATGTGCAGGTCGGTGACATCCTGACTCTGAAGATCGGAAGCAAGGAAACCGAATGGACGGTCATCGGCATCTGCACCACCCAGTATTCGCAGCCGGTGTTGTACGCCAACATCGATGACCTTGGCCGCGCCGTGGGGCAGGTCGGCTATGCCAACCGCGCCCTGGTCAAGCTGACCAGCAACGAGGAGGAGTTCCAGTCAGGCGTCGCGCGGAATCTTGAGGAGCGATTCAAGCGGGCCGGGCTGCTCGTCGGTTCGACCACGACCCGCTCCGAGTTCGTCGAGACGTTCTCTTTCCGCTTCGATTTCCTCATCATCTTCCTGCTGATGCTGGCAGTACTGCTGGCGTTCGTCGGCGGGCTGGGGCTCGCCGGTACGATGGGCCTGAACGTGCTGGAGCGCATCCGCGAGATCGGGGTGCTGCGCGCGGTCGGTGCAGCGAGCAAGTCCGTCGAGCGCATTGTGCTGGCGGAGGGCCTCGTTATTGGCGGGATAAGCTGGATTGTAGCCGTTGTACTGGCCGTTCCCCTTGCCTACGGGATGAGCACCGGCGTCGGGCTTGCCTTTGGTGGGGAACCGCTGGTCTTCACCTACTCGATCGTCGGTGCGGTGATCTGGCTGGCGCTGGTGATGGGCATCGCCACCGTATCGAGCTACGCCCCGGCACGGCGCGCCTCCAGCATTACCGTGCGAGAAGTGCTGGCCTACGAGTAGGATACTCTCTGGAATCGAAACGGGCCTCCGCTGGTGGAGGCCCGTTCTATTTCCTGTACAGGCCGCAACCCGTCAGAGAATCGGCTTACCGGCCCATTCCACACAGACGAGGTCGTCGCCGCGCTGTTCGGCCAGCACAAACTGGCAGTTATCGAGCTCGCGGCGACCATTGTAGCTGCTGTCGATGTTCGCCAGAATCAGCGGGAGCATCATCAGGTACGTGCCTGCATGGCCGACCATCACGATCGCACCGTCCTGATCGCGGTGTTTGTGCTTGATGTGGTCGATAAACGGCATGAAGCGTGCCCGCACATCGTGGTAGCTCTCACCTTCAGGCAGGCGGGCGCAGTAGTCGCCCTCACGCCAGAGTCGGGCCAGATCCATATAAACCTCCCAGCTTTGCGGGTCGGTCTTGCCTTCCATGATGCCAGGGTCGCGCTCGATGAGGGCATTTGTCACCAACACATGATCACTTGAAAGCCCCAGGCGCTCCGCGATGATGCCACCCGTCTGGCGCGCACGCAGCAGCGGGCTCGCATAGACATCAATGACGTTCTCCACCCGCGTGGTCAGTTGCTCGGCTACAGCACGGGCCTGTTCACGCCCGATATCGGTCAGGCCATGCACGTTCAGCGTGCGATTTGAAATAATGTCCTTTGCGTTGGCCTCACTCTGGCCATGCCGGACAAAGTAAATATGCATAGTGCTATCACGTCTCCCTGTCGCTGTTCCCGCTACCAGTATAGCAGGGAATCAGGCACCGGGGTTACCGGCTGATACCGGTGGGTTTACCATTTCAGCCGGAAGGTTTATCATCTCAGGGATTCACTGTCCAGGACTACTCTTTAGCGCCTCTGGAGACCTTATCATGGACACAAGCAGCATATATGACCTCAAGTCCATCTCCCTTCCACGCCTGGCCGGAGGGGCACTCCGGCTGGTTGCCAGCCTGTTGGAAGCCCCGCTGACCCGCCCGCTGCTCGAAGGCAGCTTCCTGGGGAACGCCGGGCTGCCGAAGATACGCGCTTACGCAGGGGAAGAGGCCCCGACCTATCTGCCGCTCTACCCGGCCCCTGACAAGAACGGCGCCAGCGCACCGGACCTCGCCTCGATCCCGGAGGCCGTGTCCTCCTCTGGCTTCCGCTTCCGCACGGTGCGTGACTACGCGGAAGCCTACCGCAGTGGTGTGACCACGCCTCTTGAAGTCGCCGAGCGCGCACTGGAGGCCACCGAGCAGAGTGATCAACTGAGCCCCGCCATGCGGATCTTCATCGCCGTCAACCGTGAAGACGTACTGGCACAAGCGCGGACGGCCACTGAGCGCATTCGTGCCGGCCAGGCTGTCAGCATCTTCGATGGTGTACCGGTGGCGGTGAAAGACGAGGTCGATATGACCCCCTATCCGACCACCGTCGGCACGAAGTTCATGGGGAAGCACCCCGCCGCGCAGGACTCGACCGTCGTCGCCCGGATGCGCGCTGCAGGGGCCCTGCTGCTGGGCAAGGCCAACATGCACGAGATCGGGATCGACACCACCGGGCGCAACCCGCACTATGGTACGCCCCGCAATCCGTACAACACCGGGCACTATACCGGGGGCAGTTCGAGCGGTCCTGGTGCGGCAGTCGGGGCAGGCCTGTGCCCGGTTGCGATCGGCGCGGACGGTGGCGGCTCGATCCGTATCCCTTCGGCTTTCTGCGGCGTGGTCGGGCTCAAGCCGACCTTTGGACGGGTGAGCGAGTTCGGCGCGGCCCCACTGACCTGGAGCATGGGACACCTTGGCCCAATCGCGGCCACGGTGCAGGACGCGGCGCTGGGATACGCGGTGCTGGCCGGCGCCGATCCACTTGATCCGAACACGCATGGGCAGCCCGCGCCGATCCTTGATGGCTACCACGCGGATGACCTGAAAGGGCTGACGCTGGGCGTATTCCGCCCGTGGTTCGAGCACGCCACGCCGGAGATCGTCGCGGCCTGCCAGAGCGTCCTCGACGGGCTGGCAGCGCGGGGCGCGACGGTGCACGAGATCGCCATCCCTGAGCTGGACATCGCCCGGATTGGTCAGGTCGTGACGATCCTCTCCGAGATGATGACCGGCATGGGGCCTTATTATGCAGAGCACCGGCACGACTTTGACCTGCACACCCGCCTGCTGCTGGCGCTTGCAGGCAGCTTCACCGCGCAGGACTATGTGGCAACGCAGCGCATCCGCACCCGTACCATCCGTACCTTCATGCGCATCCTGAGCGACGTGGACGTGATCATCACGCCGACCACGGCCGTCACCGCCCCGGCGATCCCCCCGGACGCGCTGCCCGACGGTGAATCCGATACCAGTGTGACGACTGAGATCATGCGCTTCGTGAACACAGGCAACTTCACCGGGCTGCCGGCCCTCACCTTCCCGGCAGGGTATGACAGCAAGGGCCTGCCGATCGGCTGCCAGGTCATGGGCCGCCCGTGGGAAGAGCACACCCTCCTGCGTATCGCGCATGTTGCCGGGGGCTTCATCGAACGCCGTGCACCGCAGGTGCATTACGATCTGTTGCAACAGTAGAAAGAGCACACCGATGAGCGACGCAGCGGTCAGCGATCGTTTCAGAGCCGCCCTGCTGGCCCTGCTCGACGAGACCTTCGAGCAGGTACACGGTATCTACCTCGACCGGGGCACCAGCCTGTTCGAGACCCTCAGCGCCATCCCGGCGAAGACTGCTTCAGAGACAGTGCCGGGGCGCTGTGCCTCGATCGCCGCGCACGTCGAGCACATGCGCTTCTA
Organism: Anaerolineae bacterium; assembly: GCA_020852775.1. Taxonomy (GTDB): domain Bacteria; phylum Chloroflexota; class Anaerolineae; order Aggregatilineales; family UBA3940; genus JADZAD01. Next base: position 2,086 of record JADZAD010000232.1, on the reverse strand, counting down.
CCTCGATGTGCTGGAAGAGTACATGCTGGGGCGCAACCCCGGCAAGGTGGACTGGCAGGCGATCTGGAACACGGTTGAGGCCGTCAACCCGGAGGAGTGGCAGGCGAGCCAGGAACGGCTGCGGGCGGCCTACCGCCGCGTCCGGACGCAGATCGAAAACATAGCCGACTGGAGCGGTGAGAACACGATCAACGGCGCGTTGGGGATCGTGGTACACACCGCTTATCATCTCGGCGAAATCCGCAGGGCGCTGTGCGCCGTCGAAGCGCAGCCACCCGGATAGAACTGGCCAGCCGGATCAGCTAGAATCCGGGCTGTCCCGTCACGATCAGACAGAATTGCAGCGCAGAGTGCCCTGATGAGCATCGCAACACCGCACATCCAGCACATCCTGAATAATCTGCCCACCCGCCCCGGCGTGTACCTGATGAAGGACGAGCACGGCACGGTAATCTACGTGGGCAAGGCGATCAACCTGCGGAACCGGGTGCGTTCGTACTTTCAGGAAAGCACGATCAAAGCTGCGCCGCGTTCCAAGACGGCACGGCTGGTCGAGCACGTCGCGGATATCGAGTTTATCGTCGTCGCCTCTGAGCTTGAGGCGCTGCTGGCCGAGATCAACCTGATCAAGGCACACCAGCCGCACTACAACGTCCGGCTTAAGGACGACAAGCGCTACCCGTACATCAAGGTGCACTGGGCGGAGCCTTACCCGCAGGTCACGGTGACACGCCGGATGCAGAAGGACGGTTCGCGCTACTTCGGCCCGTATACGAACGTGCGGGCCGTCTACCAGACGCTGGATGTGCTGCGCCGGGCCTTCCCCTACCTGACCTGCGACCGCGAGATCACCGGCAAAGATGAACGGGCCTGCCTGTACTACGACATCAAGCTGTGCAACGGGCCGTGCATTGGCGCGGTCAACCAGTTCGAGTACCGTGAGACGATCCAGGGGCTGATGGACTTCCTGCAGGGGCGCTCCAGCGACATCATCGAGCGCCTGCGCGTATTGATGCAGGAAGCCTCAGAGAAGATGGAGTACGAGCACGCGGCCCGCTATCGTGACCAGCTTCAGGCCATCGAGCGCGTGATCCAGACACAGAAGGTCGTCTCAACCACCGATACAAACCAGGATGTGATCGCCTTCGCCCGTGAGGATAACGACGCCTGCGTGCAGATTTTCATCATCCGCGGCGGTAAGATCGTCGGGCGGGAGCATTACGTCCTGGAAGGCACCGCCGACGAGGAACCGGAGGAGATCGTCTCCGAGTTTCTCAAGCAGTTCTACGATCAGGCCGCGGAAGTCCCCGCTGAGGTGCTGCTGCCGCATGAGGTCGAGGAAGCGGAGATCATCGAGCGCTGGCTGCAGAACAAGCGCGGTACAAAGGTCGCGCTCAAGGTACCCCTGCGCGGCCAGAAACGCGATCTGATCCGCATGGCAACGGAGAACGCGGGTGAGACGCTGGCGATGCTGCGCGCTCAGTGGCACGCCGACACCCACAAGCAGGAGTCGTCGCTTAAAGAGCTGCAAGACGCGCTTAGCCTGCCCACCCCCCCGGCGCGTATTGAGTGCTTCGATATCAGCAACACGCAGGGCACAGCGATCTCGGCCAGCCGGGTGGTCTTTGTGCAGGGTGTCCCGAAGAAGGGTGAGTACCGTAAGTTCAACATCCGCACGGTGGTGGGCCACCCCGACGACTTCGCCTCGATGCGCGAAGCCCTCACCCGCCGCTTCCGGCGCTGGCAGGAGGCGCAGGACGATACCCAGCACCGCCCCGGGCAGAAGGACGACCCGACCTGGGAGATGCTCCCCGATCTGTTGATGATCGATGGCGGCAAAGGCCAGCTCGGTGTAGCGGTCGAGGTACTGCAGGCGTTCGACCTGTATGGCAAAGTCCCGGTCATCGGCCTCGCCAAGCAGCACGAGGAGATCTTTGTGCCAGGCCGCGCCCTTTCAATCCTGCTGCCACGCCGCTCGCAGGGGTTGTACCTGATCCAGCGCATCCGCGATGAAGCGCATCGCTTCGCAATCACCGCGCACCGCAACAAGCGCAGCAAGCTCGGGCTGGCGTCACAACTGGATAGT
>JADZAD010000231.1 GCA_020852775.1 Anaerolineae bacterium | reverse complement strand
TCCCCGATAAACGGATCATTGAAGCGATAGACCTGCTCCGCAATGTGCTGGCGGATATTCTGCATAGCCAGGCTGCCCTGGTAGGCGCCACGAATCAGACAGCGCCCGAACCAAAGTAAGCGCAGAGCCAGAAGAGGGAGATAGTATGAAGACAAAGAAGACGCTGCTCATCCTCGGCGCAGGCACCGGCGGCACGATGATCGCCAACAAGATGGTTGAGCGCCTTGACCTTGAGGAGTGGAAGATCATCATCGTTGACCGTGATGAGACCCACTACTACCAGCCCGGATTCCTGTTTATCCCGTTCGATATCTACCGCCCGGGCGATGTGATCAAGCCCAAACGCAATTTCCTGCCACGCCTGGTCGAAACGGTTGTGTCCGATATCGAGGTGATTGAGCCGGATGAATCCCGGGTGAAGCTGGCCAACGGCCGCACCATTGACTACAACGAACTGGTGATCGCCACTGGCAGCACGGTTGTCCCGGAAGAGACCGAAGGCCTGCTCGATGGCGGTTGGCGCAAGAACATCTTTGACTTCTACACGTTCGAAGGAGCATCCGCGCTGGCGCGTTTCCTGCGTACCTGGGACGGTGGTCGGCTCGTGGTGAACGTCGTCGAGATGCCAATCAAGTGCCCGGTCGCCCCGTTGGAGTTCCTGTTCCTGGCTGACTGGTACTTCCATGAGCGCGGGATCCGCAGCAAGGTTGATCTTGTGTATGCCACCCCGCTCGATGGCGCGTTCACCAAGCCGCGGGCTTCGTCGATCCTGGGCGACATGCTTGAGCAGAAGGGGATTCACCTTGAACCCACTTTCAGCACAGGCCGTGTGGACAGCACGAACCACAAAATCGTCAGTTGGGACGACCGTGAACTCGACTACGATCTGCTCGTCACGGTGCCGACTAACATGGGAGCAGAGGTTATCGAGCGTTCTGGCATGGGTGACGACCTGCGCTTTGTCCCCGCAGACAAGCACACACTTCGATCAGACAAGTGGGAGAACATCTGGATTATCGGAGATGCCGGCAATGTCCCCGCCTCAAAGGCGGGCTCGGTCGCACACTTCATGCTGGACGTACTGATCGAGAACATCGAGCGCCATATCGATGGATTAGCCCCGCTGCCGCTCTTTGACGGCCACGCCAACTGCTTCATCGAGTCCGGCTTCGAGAAGGGTATCCTGATCGATTTCAATTATGATGTTGAACCGCTGCCGGGGCGCTTCCCGCTGCCGGGGATGGGGCCCTTCGCCCTGCTGCAGGAGTCGCCGGCTAACCACTGGGGCAAGATGTCATTCCGCTGGATCTACTGGAACGTCCTGCTCAAGGGTGGAGAAATGCCTTTCACCTCACAGATGTCTATGGCTGGCAAGTGGGCCTGATGGGGAGGCACCTATGAGCGACACGCTCACGCTGAACCCCGGCGTGGAGAACCTCGACGATCTGCACCGCAAGATCGATCACCTGACTGAACTGCTGGAGGCCCAGCAGCGCCGTCAGGAGGAGTTCGATGACCTGCGGCGTGACATGACGCCAGTCATGAATCAGATGGTGCAGCTCGCGATCAACGAGCTTGACGAGATCGGCTCGGATTTCGTACTGGAAGACCTGCTGTACCTGCTCAAGCGCCTGCTGCGCGGGACACGCCGCTGGATCACCCTGATCGACCAGGTCGAGTCAGTGATGGATCTCACGGAAGACCTCACACCGATGGGCATGCAGGCCTTCAACGAACTGGTGCAGCGGCTCGACGAATACGAGCGCAAGGGCTACTTCGCCCTGCTGAACGGGGGCATGTACGTCCTTGAGCGCGTCTCAACCGAGTTCGGTGAGGACGATGTCCGCGCCCTGGGGGACAACATCGTCACCATCCTGACGACCGTCCGTAACATGACCCAGCCCGATATCATGGCGCTCGCTAACAACGCCGTGAACGCCATGCGTGATGAGGAACCGGAGGCCGCTGCCCCGTCTATCTGGGCGCTGGCACGGGATTTCAATGACCCGAAGGTTCGCAAAGGCCTCGCCCGGATGCTGCACATGGTCCGGGCAGTTGCCGATCAATCTGACGTACAGGCGCCGTGAAGCGCACCTTACGGCGCCTGTACGAACCTGATACCCTCTCTGGAGGAGAAACTATGATGTCAGCAGTGGATACGAGCATCCTGGATAGCCTTGAATTTGACGACCAGAACTTCCTGGTCAATGCGACAGACTGGACGCCTGCCGTAGGCGAAGCTATCGCCGCCGAACTGGGGATCGTCCTGGGTGAACGGCACTGGGTGGTGCTGAACTTCTGCCGCAAGGAGTGGGAAGAACACGGTGAGTCACCGACGATCCGCCGGATCACCAAAGGCGCCGACGTCGGCACGAAGGAACTTTACGATCTGTTCCCCGGCGGGCCGGGGAAGATCGCTGCCCAGATCGCGGGGCTGAAGAAGCCTACCGGCTGCGTATAAGCCGGTTCCCACGAGCTTGATCGCCTAACCACCTGCTATTTCAGCCTGAAGGAGCATCCTTATGCCAGGGTTTAATCGTGAGAAAGTACAGGCCACAGGGGCCGCAGTTGCTGATGCGCCAGCAAAGCGTAAACTCTGTATCATCGCCTCGAAGGGGTCGCTGGATATGGCCTACCCGCCGCTGATCCTCGGGAATGCCGCCCGCGCCGCCGGGATTGAGGTACATATCTTCTTCACCTTCTGGGGGCTGGACATCATCACCAGGAAGAAGAACTCAAACCTGCACGTTGCAACGGTGGGCAACCCCAATATGCACCCCTGGTTCCATATACCGACCTTCATGGGCGGCATCCCGGGCATGTCAGACATGGCCACCGCGATGATGCGCTCGGAGATTGGCAAACTGGATGTGCCGCCGGTCGCCGAGTTCCTCGACATGCTGCATGACGCCGGAGCACATATCTACGCCTGCCTGATGACGGTCGATATGATGAAGCTCAAAAAAGAGGACATGGTGGATTACGCCGAGATCCTCGATGCGAACCAGTTCATCGAGATCTCCGAGGGGGCGCAGATCATCTTCGTCTAGCAGTCGTGTCTGCACCAGTCTGTCTTTACCGGGAATCAGCAGGCCGGGGACTTATCCCCGGCCTGTTTCGTATCTCAGCCTGCGCGTGCCTCAGCGCTACTCACCTTCGGGCTTCTCGCCCAACTTGCGGACGAGCTTCGTCAGGCCCTCGAAGATGTCGATCGGCATCGGGAAGATAATCGTGCTGTTCTTTTCCGCCGCAATCTCACTGAGCGTCTGCAGATAGCGCAGTTGCAAAGCAGTCGGCTCCTGCGCTATCGTACTCGCGGCTTCCTTCAACTGCTGCGCCGCCTGGAACTCACCCTCAGCATGGATGATCTTGGCCCGCTTCTCACGCTCGGCCTCGGCCTGCCGCGCCATCGCGCGCTGCATGGTCGGTGGGAGTTCGACGTCCTTGATCTCAACCTTGCTGACCTTGACGCCCCACGGCTCCGTCGCCTCATCCACGATGATGGCGAGCTGCTCGTTGATCTGCTCCCGCTTGGCCAGCAGTTCATCGAGTTCAGCCTCACCGATCACACTCCGCAGGCTGGTCTGGGCGATCTGCCAGGTCGCGCGCTGGTAGTCTTCGACGTTGACAACGGCCTTCTCAGGATCGATCACGCGGTAATACGCGACGGCATTCACCTTGACGGAGACATTGTCATTGGTGATTGCTTCCTGTGTCGGCACGTCCAGCGTCACAGTACGGAGATCAACCTTGACCATCCGATCCAGCACAGGCAGGATCAGGATCAGCCCCGGCCCCTTCGCGCCAATCACCCGGCCCAGCCGGAAGACCACCCCGCGCTCATATTCCTGTACGACCCGGATGGCAGACAACAGGACGAAGCCGATGACAACCACAGCACCGATAACGATGCATCCCGCAGCCCCAAGCCATTCCATATCGATCACGCTCCTTGCAGATGCCCGGACGAATCAGTTGGTAAACAGTTGATCTCATTATAGTCGGAACACCGGGCAAAGTCAGCATGGTGTACAGGATCAGGCTCAGGATGTCAGGTTGTTGACAGGCCGGTTTGCGGTACAATAACCACACAGAAGCGGGCGGGCATGGTGTAACGGTAACACTACAGCCTTCCAAGCTGTCGTTACGGGTTCGAATCCCGTTGCCCGCTCCTCCGGGCCTATAGCTCAGCGGTTAGAGCAGCCGGCTCATAACCGGTCGGTCGCAGGTTCGAATCCTGCTGGGCCCATCGCACGTTCAACGGTAAACCGGGTTTCAGGGACAATCGGCTCGCCAGGCCGATTGTGTGCGTTTATGGCGCAAACCACTATGTCAGCCAGCGCTCAGTCCGTTACGCTGAGTGAAGACCTGCTCTCCGATCCGGGCATCTCGCTGAACGGACACCGTCCGTATATCAGCGAATGGTTCAGGCATATCAACATGCTCGCCGGGCAGATCGGCCCACGTGGCTCCACGCGCTCCGAGGAGCACCAGGCAGCAGAGTACTGCGCCAGAGAATACCAGCGCCTTGGTCTGGCGCCACAGGTTGATCGCTTCCAGAGCGCAACCTCGATCTACCTGATCCATACGCTGGTCTCCGCCTGTATGCTGCTCTCATTTATGCTTTACCCCCTGTGGGGCAACACCGGCGAAGCGCTCGCCATCATCCTGGCAGCCGTGGCGATGTTCTCCATCGTGCGTGAACTGCTCTTCCAGAACAATCCGCTGCGCCGTCTGCTGCCACGCGGCATGAGCCAGAACGTCATCACTCGTATCATGCCCTCTGATGAGCACCGGGAAGACCTGATCCTCATCGGGCACCTGGATACCAACCGCACACCACTCCTGTTCTCCTCCACCGGGTGGATCAAGGCGTGGCGCGTTTTTTCCTCGATCGCATTCTTCTCTTTCTGCGGGCAAGTGTTCCTCTATACCACAGGGATCGTGACGCACTGGCCGTGGATCTGGCCCGTCAGCAGTGTGAGTGCGCTGTGCGCCTTCCTGCTGATGGCGCTGACCCTGCAGGCGGAACTCAGCGCATACAGCCCCGGCGCGAACGATAACGCCACCGGGGCAGGGATCGTGCTGGCACTGGCCCGCCACCTGCATGACGAACCACTCCGCCACACCCGGGTCTGGCTGGTCAACACCGGCTGCGAGGAAGTGAAGCACTACGGGGCGATTGACTTCTTCGACCGCTACCGCTCGGAGTTCAGAAACCCTAAGGCGCTGGTATTTGAGATGCTGGGGCGGGACAAGCCCGGCTGGCTGACACGTGAGGGGATTATCTCAGTCTTCACCTACCGTGCTGACCGCGCGATGCTGGCGCTGGCACACCAGGTTGCCGCACTCTACCCGGATCACGGCGGCCACCCGACGTGGGTTGCAGGAGGGCACACGGAAATGGCCGATGCCCTGCGTGTGGGCATCCCTGCGCTGACACTGATCGGACTGGGGCCGGATGGCACGTCGATGCACTACAGCGGCCCTGAATTGCACTGGCACACGCCACTGGACACCCCCGACCGGCTCGACGTCGGCTGTCTCAGCCGGGCGTATGTGCTGGCATGGGCCTTTATCCGCGCCCTTGACGAGCAAGCCTGACCGGATGGAACTGCGTCTGTCTACTTGACGAGCTGGAGAATCCGGCCTGTCAGGGTGCGCTTCCGGGCGCTGAGATACTCATATAATGCCCAGATTGAGCCAAACTGCCCTCTTTCCGGGCAGACTGTCGCGCTGAACAGCGCCAGCCGCTCACCCGCATGGGCATGATAGCCACGATTGTCTGCCGGGTAGAAATACTCCAGCGAATGTGCCAGCCGATCGTAGATGCGCTGCTCCAGTACCGGCAGTACGGTACGGGGGACAGCAATCACAAGCGCATGGTCATCCAGATGGCCGCACAACGCCTGTTCGCCCGCAATCTCCCGCACGGCAGCAGCCAGCGTCACCGCCGTCACCCGCAGGACGTCATTACTGGCCACAAACCCGTACATCTCACGGAAGGCGTCGATACCGGCCAGCGTCACCAGCATCACGGCGTAACCTTCCGGCGCATGTAGCAGCGCCTCCAGCGGCTGCTCGATGGCCGTTCCTTCGGGCAGCCCGGTAATATGGTTACCCATCGCCATAAGATGCGCACGCGCCAGGATGTTGCGTATCCGCAGGCGCATCTCATGGATGTCGAACGGCTTGGTGATGTAGTCGATGACATCCATCCCCAATCCCTGCAGGCGATCGGTGCGGGTACTGCGTTCAGTGAAGAAGACCACCGGGATCGTGCGGGTCCGGTGGCTTTCACGCAGGCGGCGGCACACCTCAAATCCGTCAATATCGGGCAGGCTAATGTCAAGCATTACCAGGTCAGGGAGTTCGCCAGTCGCAATCGTCACGGCTTTTTCCCCCCATGCGGTGCTCAGAACCCGGTAGCCTTCTGCGCTAAAATAGGCTTGCAGCATGGCTGTAAGGTTCAGGTCATCTTCGACGATCAGGATAGTGGGATGTGAGCCTGTACTCATAGACGGCCCTGTGCCCTGTGACTGCTGTGAATAGTCAATGGTTGGGTTATAGCATAGTTCCTGATCCCGTGCCTGAGAACAGGTGGTCGAGACCAGAGAAGAGGATTCCGGGCCAGAGTGGACGTCATTGCCTTCTTCAAGCCCTATAACGTCCTGTGCAAGTTTACCGATCCTGATGGGCGGCCTACGCTTGCACAGTACATCACGCTCTCCGGGGTATATCCTGCGGGGCGGTTGGATATGGACAGCGAGGGCCTGCTGCTGCTCACAGATGACGGGGGGTTAGCCAGCCGGATCACCAGCCCCCGGCATGAGCTGACCAAGACCTATCTGGTGCAGGTCGAGCGCCTGCCGGGGCCGGAGGCGCTCGACGCACTGCGGACAGGAGTCACCATTCAGGATTATGTGACGCGGCCCGCACAGGCCCGGTTGCTTACAGAGGAACCGGCCTTGCCGGAGCGCCCCGTGCCGATTCGTTTCCGCAGGAACGTCCCCACCGCCTGGATCGAGATCACCCTGCGTGAGGGGCGCAACCGGCAGGTGCGGCGCATGACCGCAGCAGTCGGCCACCCGGCGCTGCGGCTGGTACGGGTTGCGATTGGCCCGGTGCGCCTCGGTGACCTCCAGCCTGGCGAATGGCGACGGCTGACGCCGGAGGAAGTACGCGGGCTGCGAGGCCGGTGATCAGGCGTCCAGCACTTCCGTCTTCCTGACTCCGCCTGAGTTGACCATCACCACCCCGGCGAGCACAATCGCGCCCCCGATGAGCGATGCCAGAGCCGGGACCTCACCCAGCCAGACCCAGGCAATGAAGATCGCCAGCACCGGGGAAAGGTAGAGAAAGCTCGTTGCCACACCTGCTGGAATACGCGAGAGTACCACCGTCCAGGTAAAGTAGCCGATCGCCGCCGGGAAGATACCGAGGTAGACGATCGCCAGCGTCGCGGAGAGCGGTGCCTGCTGGATCGCCTGCGGAAGGCCGGGGGCGAAGAACAGCATGAAGGCCGTTCCTGTCCAGATCGTGAACATCGTCATCTGCAGCGCGCTGTATTTAGCGAACAAGGGCTTCTGAAAGACGAAGTAGAACGCCTCGGAGAACGAAGCAAGTAGCAGGTAAAGCACCCCCGGCGCGAAGCTGAAGCCTTCGCCCTCGCCAAACGCGATCACTGCTACCCCGATGAAGCTCACCGCAATCCCGACCCACGCCAGCGTGTGAAAGCGTTCTTTCAGGAAGATGAGGGCGATGATCGATGTGAAGACCGGGTTCGAGGCGATCAGCAGGCTGGCAGCCCCGGCGGTCACCGTGACTTCACCATACGCGACACCCAGGTGATAGACTGTGTACCCGAGAAAGCCAAGCAGCACGATAAGTGGAATATCGCGCCGGTTCGGAAGCGGGGTGCGCGTAATCAACGCATAAGCCGCCAGGCAGGTCGAGGCGACCAGAAAGCGCAGCAGCGCCACATGGCCGGGCTGATAGGACGCCAGTGCAGCGCGGATGCCGGCGAACGATGACGCCCAGAACGTAAGCGTGGTCACGAGGGCGAGGATGGTACGGCTGTCGTAGCGGATCCTGAACATGCGAGATATCTCCGGATGCGTGTAAATAAACTCCCCCCGCCCGGGTACGGGCAGGGGGAGTCTCCTGGTCGGGGTAAGCAGCAGTTAGCGGATAGTCGGGTCTCCGGAGGGCGTATAGGCACAGCGGAAACCAATGGTCGGAGCCTGCGTCAGAGGATGCTTATAGTCCCGGAACGACGTCATCAGGCCGTTGCCCTGTGACTCGTAGCTTCCGCCACGCACCACTTTGAAGGTGCCGGCATCCGGGCCGGGCGGGTTCACCGCCGGGGAGAGTTCGTAGTAGTTGTCGAGATACCAGTCGTTCACCCATTCCGCAAGGTTTCCGGCCATGTCATACGCACCGAGTGGGCTCTTCCCAGCCGGGTAGGAACCCGCTTCAAGCGTATGCCCGTAGAGGCTGCCGTAGTTGAGATAGTATTTGTCGAGCACATCCAGCCCCCAGGGGAAGCGTACTGTCTGCTGAGAAATCGGATCGTAGCCCGCGGCCTTCTCCCACTGTGCTTCGGTGGGCAGATGCCCACCACGCCAGCGACAGTACGTATCCGCCTCCTGCCAGGTCGCGTAGATCAGCGGGAAGTCGTAGTAGAAGTCACTGCCCCAGTAGGCAATCTGGCTCGGTGAATTGACAAACTCCGGTTCCTTGCACTCGCCGGCATCCACACAGGCCTTGTAATAGAGGTTCGTTACCTCAGTTTCATCGATGTAGAAGGCGTCGAGAGTGATCTCATGCTCCGGGCGCTCGTTCGGATAGCCGTCCGCATACCCCATGGTGAAGGGGCCTGCCGGGATCAGCACCATGTTCACACCGCGCAGTGTGGTCGTCATCCTGAGTTCAGCAGGTGTGGCGCTGGGCTGTTCGGTAGATGTCGGTTGGATCGTGGCTGAGGGTTCCGGCGTCACGGGCACGGCAGCGGCAGGCTCTTCGGTCGCAGTGACTACTGCGACCGCCTGCGGTGAAAGCGTGATAGAGCCAAGCAGCGCCTGCACGGTCTGTGTCTGGGCAAGCGGCTCGTCCCCGGCATTTCCGGCTCCGCGGCCCAGTCCTGATACAAGCACGGTGACAATCCCCACACCGATCACGCCCACCAGTAGGAGGCCTCCCAGCAGCAGGCCCAGACCACCCCGCCGTCGCGGCGGCGCTACGGCGGGCACAGGGGCCGGATGGGGGGCCGGGCGTGGTGTGGCCGCAGGTGAGGCGGCACCGATATGCGCCGCCCCCAGCGTGGATTCATCCCCTCCACGCCCTATACTGACCAGCGTCGCACCGGACAGCGTCTCGGCGGACCATTCCCAGCCGCCGCTCCCGCGCACCGCCGAATCAAGTGCGCTGGCAAACTCCCCGGCATGCAGGTAGCGATCAGCGGGCTGCTTCATCATCGAACGCTGAATGACCTCATCAACCGCTGTGGAAATCTGCGGGTTGTACAACTGGAGAGATGGCACCGGCTTGTTGATATGCATCATCAACTGCGCGATCGGCGTATCCGCCACAAACGGGAGCTGCCCGGTGATCGCCTCGAAGATTGTCACCCCGAAGGCGTAGATGTCCATCGCGGGGGTGGGCACGCCGGGCTCCGTCTGCTCCGGGGCCATGTACGCCGGGGTGCCAACGATGCCGCTGCCCGTCAGAGCGGAAGTACCTTCAAGCAGCCGGGCGATGCCAAAGTCTGACAGGAAGGCATTGCCTGCACGGTCGAGCATGATGTTGCTGGGCTTGATGTCGCGGTGGATGATACCGCTGGCATGGGCATAGTCCAGCGCGTCACCGATCTGCGTGGTGATCCGCAGGATCTTACGCCATTCAACCGGGCCCTGCCGGATCAGGCCTTCCAGCGTCCCACCCTCGAGATAGCGCATCACCAGATAGGGAATGCCATCCTGCTCACCATAATCGTAGATGGGGAGAACATGTGGGTGCTCCAGCGCAGCGATCATTTTGGATTCGCGGCGGAAGCGCTCCATGAAGGAGTCGTCATGCATGAAGCTGCGTGGCAGCACCTTCACCGCCACCTGCCGGTTGATTGCTGCCTGTGTGCCGAGGTAGACGGAGGCCATTCCGCCTTTGCCCAGCAGGCCGGTAATCGTGTACTGACCGAGGGATAGTCCTATCAGCGGATCGTGGGCCGTCATTCGGCTGCCTCCTGTGTGTCCTCGCCGGTCATTATATCAGGGCGCTTACAGGAACAGAAACCGGTCAGTGCCGGTCAAGGCGCGCCATCACGATCCCGCGGATATCGAGCCAGACTGCCTCGATAGAGCGGGCGCCATCGACCACGGCCCAGCGCTGCGGCTCATCAGCAATCAGGGCACGATAGCCCGCCTCTACTCGCTGATGAAACTCCAGCGCATAGTCATCCATGCGGTTCCACTCCAGGCCCTTGTCCGCCTGTTTGCGGCGGATGCCCTCTTCGGCGGGCACATCGATGTACAGCGTTAGATCCGGCGTCAGGCTATCTGTCGCAAAGCGGGTGATGCTCTTCAGGATCGCCAGATCGAGCCGGTGGCCATAGCCCTGATAAGCATAGGTGCTGTCAAAAAAGCGATCACACAGCACCACTTCCCCGCGAACCAGCGCCGGGCGGATGCGCTCATCGCAGTGCTGGGCGCGCGCCGCGGAGAACAGCAGTATCTCCGTGCGGGGTGTCAGCTCCCTGTTAGACATATCGTGCAGCACGTCGCGTATCTGTTCGCTGATGCGTGTCCCACCAGGCTCCCGGGTGACCTGGATCGTATAGCCCTGCTCTGTGAGAAACTCTTGGAGCAGGGCTATCTGGGTTGACTTGCCACTTCCCTCCGGGCCTTCAAAGGTGATGAACATGCCGTCCTCATATCAGTCAGGGGCGATTCGCAGTGTGTGC
>JADZAD010000230.1 GCA_020852775.1 Anaerolineae bacterium | reverse complement strand
GGTTACCGCCCGGCGGCGCGTGCCACACTCCCTGAGGAAGCATCCTCCGACGACCTGATCCCGGGGGTTGACGCCTACAATATCGTACTGGGTATCTTCGCGGCTGCGGCTGTGCTTGGCCTGTTCCCTTTGTGGTTCGCCGTATACCTTACGCTCACGCGGTAGAAGTGACAGGTGGTACAATTACGAAATGGTCAGAGTAATAATCGCCGTGGCATCAAGGGCTTCAGCCATTCAGTGAGGCCAGCGGCACCGGGTGTTCCCCGGCTGAGGAGACTATCGAAGTGAATGCTTCGCGTTTTCGGAATATTGGTATCTATCTGCTGATTGTGTTTGCGATCATCTTCGTCATCGCCGGGGTAGGGTTGAGCGGGCGCACAGCTACCGAGGAATGGCCGATCAGCAAGGTCGCAGAAGCGGCACGCAGCGAGCGCATCCAGCGGATCGAAGTGAACGATGATGACCGCCTGCTAATCACTCTGCTGGATGGGACACGGGTCGCCTCGAACAAGGAATCCGGTGGGACTGTCTATGAGCAGTTAGCAGCCCTCGGCGTGACCTCTGAGCAGCTCGCGGCGATCGAATGGACGAACAAACGCGCCTCGAACTGGATGGGCATCCTGAACAATCTCGTCTTCATCCTTCCCCTCCTGCTGGTACTCGGTGCTATCTACTTCATGATGCGGCAAGCTCAGACCGGGAATAACCAGGCAATGTCATTCGGTAAGAGCCGGGCGCGCATGTTCACCGGTGAGCAGCCAACCGTTACGTTTGAGGATGTCGCCGGGTGTGTCGAAGCCAAGCAGGAACTGGAGGAGATCGTTGAGTTTCTGCGCGAACCTGCCAAGTTCATGCAACTTGGCGCACGCATTCCGAAAGGCGTCCTGCTGGTCGGGCCACCGGGCACAGGTAAGACTCTGATCGCCAAGGCGGTCAGCGGAGAAGCCGGTGTACCGTTCTTTTCCATCTCCGGCTCAGAATTCGTTGAGATGTTTGTCGGGGTAGGCGCCAGCCGGGTGCGTGATCTTTTTGACCAGGCTAAGCGGCACAGCCCCTGTATCGTGTTCATTGACGAGATCGATGCGGTAGGCCGCCACCGTGGGGCCGGGCTGGGCGGCTCACATGACGAGCGTGAGCAAACGCTCAACCAGATCCTGGTCGAAATGGACGGCTTCGATACCGATACAAACGTGATTATCATGGCCGCCACCAACCGGCCTGACATTCTCGACCCGGCCCTGCTGCGACCGGGCCGCTTTGACCGGCGCGTGGTGCTTGACCGCCCCGACGTGCGCGGACGCGAGGAAATCCTGCATGTGCATGTGCGGGGTAAACCGATCGCCAGTGACGTTGACCTCAGCGTACTGGCACGGGTGACACCGGGGTTTGTTGGCGCTGACCTGGAAAACATGGTCAACGAAGCCGCAATTCTGGCAGCACGGCGCAACCAGAAGACGATCAGCATGCCAGAGTTCCAGGAAGCGATCGAACGGGTGATGTCCGGGCCGGAACGTCGCAGCCGTATTCTGAGTGAGCAGGATCGCCGGGTAATTGCGTACCATGAAGCCGGACACGCGATCGTGGCACACCTGCTGCCGAACTGTGACCCGGTGCTTAAAGTCTCGATTATCCCCCGTGGCATGGCGCTGGGGTACATGATGCCGCTTGGTGAAGACATTCTGCTGATGTCACGCTCGAAATTCCGCGACACGCTGGCAATGACGCTGGGTGGGCGCGTCTCCGAGGAACTGGTTTTCGGCGAGATCACCACAGGGGCGGCGAACGACCTCGAGCGTGTCACCCGCACGGCGCGTGATATGGTCACCCGGTATGGGATGAGCGAGCGCCTTGGCCCGATGATCTACGGGCAAAAACAGGAGATGGTCTTCCTGGGGCGTGAGATCGGTGAGCAGCGCGACTATAGTGAAGCCGTCGCCGAAGAAATCGACGAGGAAGTACGGCGTATCGTCAGCGAGGCCTACGAAGCATCCCGTACGATCCTGCTGGAGAATCGTGACAAGCTCGAAGCCATCGCGCAGGCACTGCTGAAAGAAGAGACACTTGACCGTGCCGCCTTCAGCCAGTTGATGGGAACACCTGTTGACGAGACGGGCGGAGCAGCGCCGTCACCGGCACGCTCGAACCGATCACCGGAGCGCAAAGAGAAGGGTGGGCCGGATACGAGCGCGCCACTCGACCTGCCGCCCGCACCCGCGCCGGTCTAACAGAAGTAGAGAAGGGGCGGTTTCTCTGCCAGGTAGCCCCTTTTCATAACACAAAGGCAGGCCTTTCGCCCGGCAATCTGAGCAAAAACAACGATAGAATTTGTTGACCGGCGCAGGGTGGGGATGTATAATATCAACATCTTTGAGCCGAAGTGGCGGAACTGGCAGACGCGCTACGTTCAGGGCGTAGTGGGGCAACTCGTGTGGGTTCAAATCCCACCTTCGGCATCTGGATGCCGGGCATCTGATTGCCCGGCATTTTTCTTTGAGGTTCAGTTTCCTTGAGTGACTTACCTCCCACAGGCCAGCCGGGCAGTGCCAGAGATATCGCCGCCCTCCTCACGCTTGAACGGCTCAGGAGGCGTATTTCCGGGCTGTTTGACAGCGGACGCCTGTCCAATGCGCAGATTATCCTGCTGCTGATGGTGGCGCTGGGCGGCCTGATGATCGCCAATTTCAGCCAGCGTATTGTACAGGGCCAGCGAAAGGTAGCGGAGCAGCGCCAGCTCGAGGCGGAAATCCTCGCACTGCAGGCGGAGCAGCGCGCCCTGCAGGCTGCCAAGTCATACTACAGCGCACCTGGATACGTGGAAATATGGGCGCACAGTGATGGCAAGATGGTCATGGGTGGAGAAACGCTGATTGTGCCGGTGTATCCATCTGCCGAACCACAGGACAGTGTGGCCACAGATGAGGCGCCGCAGCCTGGCACCCGGACTTCACCACATACGCTACCGCCGTGGCAGGTCTGGTGGAGCCTGTTCTTCGACACCCCACCACCCACCCGGTAGTGGGTGACGCGCCCGGCAGCCCTGGCTGTTGCAGAAGTTCGGCCCCGTAATTAGACTCTTCTGAGGGACTGTTTCGCTGCTCTACCTCCTGACTTATCCCGACTGACAACCGTAAGTGAGGCCCTGTGAAGGTTCAACTGCACGCAACACCGGAGGCGTTCACCGAACTTGCCCCGGAATGGAACCGCCTGCTTGATCCGGCGCGATCGGATACGCTCTTCCTGACACTGGACTGGCAGCGTGTCTGGTGGAAGCATCTGGGACGGGGCGATCTGATGATCTTCAGCCTGCGTGAAGACGACGGCACGCTGCGGGGGATTGCGCCGCTTTTCCTGGAGGAAGACAATGGCGAGCGCCTGCTGCGGTTGGTAGGCTCTCACGAGGTAGTTGACTATCTGGACATGCTGATCGCACCGGGGCACGAAGATGCTGTCTGCCACGCGTTGCTGGATCATCTGCTCGCCTGGAGCCCGGCCCCGTGGGATTGCATCGATCTGCAGAATATCCCGGAGTACTCCCCGACACGGGCTGCAATTCACCGGATCGTCGCCAGCAGGTTGCTGCCACTCACCGTGACCGAGCGTCGGCAGGAAGTCTGCCCGATCATCACCTTGCCCGGTGACTACGAGCACTACCTTGAAGAGCTGGACAAGAAACAGCGCCACGAACTACGGCGTAAACGCCGCAAGGCTGAAGGCGTCGGGGTAGAGTGGTACCGAACGGGGCCGGAGCACCCAATTGAGGCGGAAAGCGCAGACTTCCTGCGGCTGATGGAACTCAGCACAGATGCGAAGGCGCAGTTCCTGACCATGCCTGGCCACCTCGACTTCCTCAGGGAGATGGCCACGGTGCAGGCTGAAGCCGGGCATCTGGAGATCCTCTTTCTGCTGGTAGAAGGCCAGAAGGTCGCCTCGCTGTTTCAATTCGCGTATGGAGACCGTATTCTGCTCTACAACTCCGGGATCGATGTCTCCCAGTACTCCAGCCTGAGCACGGGCATTGTGCTGCTGACCTATGGCATCGAGGATGCCATTCAGCGTGGCTACCGGTATTACGACTTCCTGCGCGGAGATGAAATCTACAAGTTCCGCATGGGCGCACAGGAAACCCATATCTACAACCTGTCTCTGCGCCGGTAGTGAGGACGGACGAAAGCAAGCCAGATGAGCGCCCAACCAGAACTTCGTGTGGCCATGCTCAGTATCCATACCTGTCCGCTGGCCACCCTGGGGGGCAAGAAGACGGGTGGGATGAATGTATACGTGCGTGAGTTGAGCAGGGAACTCAGCCGGCGCAATGTGCAGGTTGATATATTCACCCGGTCCCAGGACCCGTGTGTGCCACATATTAACGCGAGCGAGCTTGGCACCCATGCGCGGGTGATTCATGTCCCTGCCGGGCCGGAGACCCCCCTTTCGGCTCTGGAGAACTTCCGCTATCTGGATGTGTTCAGCCAGGCGGTTATTGACTTTGCCGGGCGCAACCGCTTATGGTACGACGTGATCCACAGCCACTACTGGCTCTCCGGGCTGGTGGCGGAGAGGCTCAAGGCAGAGTGGGGAGTGCCGTCGATCCAGATGTTTCACACGCTGGGACGGATGAAGAACCGGATCGCGCAGGATACGAATGAGATCGAGCCTGATCTGCGGCTGGACTCAGAAAGCGCGATCATGCGCCAGACCGATCATCTCGTCGCCGCAACCCCCGCGGAGCGTATCCAGATGATGTGGCTGTACGGTGCAGACATGCGCAAGATTACAGTCATTCCACCGGGGGTAGATACCCGACAGTTCTATCCTGTCCCCCGCGCAAAAGCCCGCCAGGCCATCGGAGTCCCTGACGACCACACCCTGCTGCTGTTCGTCGGGCGGCTTGAGCCGCTGAAAGGGGTCGATACCCTGCTGAAAGCTATTGCGCTGCTCAAGGAACACGAATCGATCGATACACACCGCCTGTACCTGTCGATTATCGGCGGCAATACCAGCGAAGAGGGCGACGAAGCCGAGGAGTTTCGCCGCCTCAAGGCGCTGAACGAAGAGCTGGGGCTGGGTGATATGGTGACATTCCTCGGCGCGAAAGGGCAGGAGACGCTGCGTGACTACTATGCCGCAGCCGAGGTGGTTATCATGCCTTCCCATTACGAGTCATTCGGTATGGTCGCACTTGAAGCGATGGCCTGCGGCACGCCGGTAATCGCTTCTGAGGTGGGGGGGCTGGCGTACCTGATCCAGGACGGTGTGACCGGGTTCCATGTCCCGGACCGCGATCCGGAGGAACTGGCGGGGAAGATCGGCCTGCTTCTGGGGAACCATACACTCCGTATGGAGATGTCGGAAGCCTCTGTCCGGCATGCAGAACAGTACGCATGGGAACGGGTGACGACACAGATACAGGAACTATACGCCGGGGCCATTGCCCGGCACTGAAGGAGGGCTGAGATGAGCGACCCAATGGGCACCACACGCCCGGTCAGCATTACACTCGATAAGCAGGCCCGCGTACTGCGCATCGGCTGGGCTGATAACCACCAGAGCGCCTATGATATTGATGCCCTGCGGGAAGCCTGCCCATGTGCGTCATGCCGTGGGGGGCATGAATTCATGGGGGAAGCGCACGATCCGGACCTGCTTGAACTTAAACCGCTGAAACACTACGAAGTCGAACACCTGGAGATATCGGGGAATTACGCGCTACACATCTCGTGGGACGATGGTCACGACGCAGGCTTCTATACGTGGGATTACCTGCGCCGGATTTCGCCGGATTAGCTGCCTAGATAGTCCTTGAGGTTATGCTGGACAGCATATGCGGCAGCCTCAGCCCGGTTGGAAACCCCGAGCTTGCCGAGAATATTGCTGACATAGTTCCGCACGGTGCCCTCACCGAGATAGAGCGCCTCAGCGATCTCGCGGTTGGTATGGCCCTCAGAGACAAGATGCAGCACCTGCATCTCCTGATTGGTCAGATCGCTGAATGCGGAGGCTTCTTCCTTGCGTTGTGCGGCGCGTACCTGCTCAAAGACCTTCTGCGTCAGGCTCGGATCCAGCAGCGCTTCACCACGGCCCACCGTCTCAATGGCTCGGACAAGGTCATCGCTACCGATCTGCTTGAGGACGTAGCCGACCGCCCCGGCACGGATAGCAGCAAAGAGCAGATCGTCCTCAGCGTAAGAGGTCAGCATGATCACCTTGGTGTCCGGGTACTGCTCGATCAACTTCTGGCAGGTTTCAACACCGTTCATGCCCGGCATGCGGATATCCAGCACAACCACCGTCGGCTGGTAAGAGGACATCTTCTCCAGCGCATCTTTCCCGTTAGAAGCCTCGGCGACAACTTCAAAATCCGGATGGCGATCAAGCAGGGAGCGCAGGCCGAGGCGAACCACCTCGTGATCATCTACGATCATGATCCTCTGACGTGTCATAAAACGGGGTCTCCGGTATGCATATCAAGCAGAGCCGTTGCGACAGGCGAACTACCTCACCCGCGGACTGGTCACCAGTAAGCTATGTACCTATGGTTCACGAGTATACCAGCAGATGGAATTCACACAATTTCAATCGTATTGCAGGTATCTCTCTGATCTCCCATCCAGCCTGCCAGCATTCACGGTAATATTACCGCATATCCCGCGCCAGCACCCTTAAGGGAGATGCCAAATTGCCACTGCATGAAACAACCGCACACGCCCTCATATTCGACTGGGGTGGCGTGCTGATGCGAACTATCGATTACACACCCCGCCATGTATGGGACGCGGCGCTCGGCATGCAGCGGGGGGCTGTCGAGTCGGTAGTGCATGGCTGCCCGGAATGGATTGAAGCACAGTGTGGTCGGCTGAGTACGGAAGAGTACTGGCAAGCTGTTGCGTGGCGGCTGGGCCTCTCAGTGCAGCAGCGGGAAGCACTCCGGGAAGCGTTTTACAGCGGCGATCGCCTCGATACGCGCCTGGTTGATCTTGTTCAGCAGCAGCGAAGGCAGGGGGTGCGGGTCGCACTCCTGAGCAACAATATCCGGGAACTGCGAGACGATCTTACGGAGATCGGGTTGAACAGTTTGTTCGAGCCGTGTGTAATCTCGGCGGAGATCGGCGTAATGAAGCCGGAACGAAAAGCCTACGAGGCAGTGCTGGCGCTGGTCGGGCTACCTGCCGGGCGCTGTCTGTTTATCGATGACTCTCAGGCTAACGTGACCGGTGCACAAACCGCCGGGCTTGAAGCGGTACTGTATACACCGGAGCTCGATCTGCAGGCCGTTATCAGCCAGTGGACGGCACACCTGTAACCGCTCCGTGCCGCATTGCGGCCCACCCCGCCGCGGGCTACAATCGGCCCAATCACCGGAGTATTCTGCGGCGTGGAGTGGTGAGCTTCACGCCATTTTTGTTGTATATCCATACCACTCAAGGACAGGCCCATGGCTGGAAAAGTGACAGCACGAATCCCTGCCGGGATGCGCGATATCCTCCCCGCCCAGATGATCAAGCGACAGTACGTCATCGATGTGATCCGGCGGGTATTTGAAGAGTTCGGCTTTGAGCCACTCCAGACTTCCGCCATCGAGCTCACCGAGACGCTCACCGGCAAATACGGTGAGGACGCCGAGCGGCTGATCTACAAGGCGTGGTACGGTGATACACCGGGAGATGAGTTCTCGCTGCGCTATGACCTGTCGGTACCCCTGTGCCGGGTGGTGTCAATGTACGCCGATCAACTTCCACAACCCTTCAAGCGCTACCAGATCGCACCGGTCTGGCGGGCCGACCGTCCACAGAAGGGGCGCTACCGCGAGTTCTTCCAGTGCGATGCCGATGTCGTCGGGACGACCAGCATGCTGGCTGACGCGGAGGTCGTAGCGGTGACCGCCACCGTGCTGCAGCGGCTGGGCTTCACCAACTTCACCGTCTCGATCAACAGCCGTAAAGTACTGGCTGGTATCGGTGAATATGCAGGAGTGCCAGAGAGTCTGCGCGCGGGGTTGTATCGTTCGATTGACAAGCTGGACAAGATCGGAATCGAAGGGGTGCGGCGCGAACTGCTGATGGTGGGTGTCCCACAGGATTATATCCCGGCGATTCAGCGCGTCGCCCGGCTGGCGATTCAGAAGAAGGTGGACCCCGGCGCGATCGGTGAGGCCCTCGCCGCCCCGGGCGATGGGGGAGCGACAGGGGTAGATCCGCGCCTCGCTGCACTGATTACTCCACGCCTGAAGGGGCTAGCGGAGAAGGTGCTCACAGAGGGGTTCAACCCTGGCGAGCTGCAGGCATTGACACTGAACATGGCCGGTGAACTCGCGCCGGAACTGAGGGCGTTCTACGGAGAGGCTGTCGATGCGATCCCGGTTGAGGTCGTCGACCGGATGCTTGATCTGCTCCAGGTAAGCGGGCGAAACGATGAGGTGCTTGACAGCCTGCTGGAGCGCTTGCAGGGGATTCCGATCGCTGAAGAGGGTATCCGCGATCTGCAGGAGATGGCCCGCTACCTGGCAGCACTGGGTATCCCTGAACAGGCGTATGCGATCAATTTCGCCATGGTACGCGGGCTTGAGTACTACACCGGGCCGATCTTTGAGACGACGATCACCGAACCCAGGGCAATGCCGAGCATCACCGGGGGCGGGCGCTTTGATAAACTAATCAGCATGTTCGGCGCAGCAGACTATCCGGCGGTCGGCACCAGCTTCGGCATCGAGCGTATCATCGACGCGATGGACGAACTGGGAATGTTCCCACCGGAAATCAGGCCAACGACGGCGCAGGTGCTGGTAACGGTCTTCAGCACAGAAACAGTCGAAGGATCAGTAGCGGCGGCGCGCCTGCTGCGCGCAGGGGGAATCGCTACCAGCGTGTATTACGACTACACCCACCGTCTTGGGGATCAGATCGGGTATGCGTCAAGCAAGGGCATCCCGTTTGTCGCTATTCTGGGCCCGGATGAGCTGGCAGCAGGCAGGGTGACCATACGTAAACTGGGCCAGACACGCTCAGACAGCGAACAGCGCACCTTCACGCTCACTGAACTGCCAGCAGGCCTGCGGGCCTGGAGACAGGGCATATCGACCTGATCCTGCCGAGCCGGAAATCCGCTATCATCAGGAGAGCAGCGGTGAAACTTTCTACGTTCGTCTGCGTAACACTGATCAGAAAGCCACGCCCGGCACAGACGCCGTGATACGTGTGTCAGACCGCTTTAAGGGGAGTGTTTACTATGGCAGAAGAGGTCAAATCGCAGCGAGAAGAACCTGAGTTTGTAACCCATGCGAAGGCCGCTGGAAAAGCCGTCTATCACCAGTGGAACAGCCTGATCCCGGCAGAGTTCTGGGAGCATCGCCGGGAGGCAAAACGTGAGGCGCTTCTGGCGCTGCGCAGCCTTGTGGATGCCGCCATCAACCGGCTGGAGCCGCAGGGTGACGCAGAGCCACGGCGCACTCGCAGTACGCCACGCAAGGCAAAGGTGGAAGTCGAATAGCAAAAACGAGGCCCCGTGTAACCGGGGCCTCGTTTTCAGGGGTGGGTGAAGGGGCTCGAACCCTCAACCTCAGGAGCCACAGTCCAGCGCTCTGCCAGTTGAGCTACACCCACCACAAACTGGACTGTTCGGCTAACCGAACAGTGAGGGATTCTATCGCGAGGCAGGCCGACCCGCAACAACGCGCTGGCCAGATACGACAAACAGAGTAGGGCGCCCGGCGGGCCGGCGCCC
>JADZAD010000229.1 GCA_020852775.1 Anaerolineae bacterium | reverse complement strand
TGCCACGCTTGATGCCTGTAAATCGGCGGATGCTGTCCTGCTGGGGGCCGTCGGTGGGCCGAAGTGGGATGATCCGAACGCGAAGGTGCGCCCGGAGCAGGGCCTCCTGAAACTCCGGGCAGGCCTCGGCCTCTTTGCCAACCTGCGTCCGGTCAGGATGATCCCGCAGATCGCGGGCTCCTCCCCGCTCAAGAAGGATCGGATCAAGGGCGTGGATATCCTCGTCGTGCGTGAGCTGACCGGCGGCCTGTACTTCGGTGAGCCCCGCCTGCGTGAGACGGTCAACGGTGTGACCCGCGCGGTGGATTCGATGGTGTATACCGAGCCGGAAATCCGGCGTGTGGTTGATCTCGCCTTCCGGCTGGCGCAGGGGCGGCGCAGGAAGGTCACCTCGGTGGACAAGGCGAACATCCTTGAAACCTCGCGGCTGTGGCGGCAGATCGCCACGGAGATCTCGCAGCGGTACCCGGACGTCCTCTTCGAGAATCAGCTTGTGGACTCGGCGGCGATGCGTCTGATCACCGCGCCCGGTTCTTTCGACGTGATCGTGACCGAAAACATGTTCGGCGATATTCTCACCGATGAAGCCTCAGTCATCTCCGGCTCGCTGGGTATGCTGCCCAGCGCCTCGCTGGGCGAGGGCAAGCTCGGTATGTATGAGCCAATCCACGGCTCCGCCCCGGATATCGCCGGGAAGAACATCGCCAACCCGATCGGTACTATCCTCAGCGTGGCGATGCTGCTGCGTAACTCGCTCGGGCTGGAGCGTGAGGCTCGTGCCGTTGAACGGGCTGTTGAGCGGGCGATCCGCGCAGGTGCGCGCACCCGTGATCTTGCGGCGGTGAACACGGTCTCAACGAGTGAAATGGGCGACATCATCTGCAGCTACATTGCCCGGTAGCCGACCGGATGAACCGTGCTGTACCAGAAACAAGGCTTACTATGTCACGACACCGTCTGACCATCCTGAGTGCCATTCTGCCCGCCCTGCTGCTGGCGGCCTGCGGGCCTTCTCTGCGCTTCGACCGTATTGTCGCGCCACCGGCGACACCGATACCACCCACCCCGATAGCGACCAGCCAGCCAGTTGAGGCATCGATGCTCTCACCCGGATCGCTGCTGCTTTATGTCAACGAGTTTGAAGACAGCCGTGACGTTCCCGAGGAGTGGCTTCAGCGCGGTACCCGGATTCAGGGCGGTGTCGCGCAGGTGACGGCTGATGACCTGTATACCGGCCTGCAATCGGATACCTTTATCGAAAACGGCCAGTCGGTGCTGCTGACCTTCCGTTACCATGAGGCGACCAGCCTGGCCAATATCGTGGTGCAGTCTGGCAATACGCTGGAAGATGCCGATTTTCGCTCGTTCGGGTTGTCGCTGGATACAAGCGAAGAGGAGACCTTTACTCCCTTCGTTGCTTTCAGGACATCCTTCCGGCGGCTGGAGTGGATGGAGCAGTCCGGAGTAATTGCCCCGGAGCGCTGGTATCTGCTGGCGATCCATGTCGGGGGCAGCGGCAGGGACTTTGAAATCAGCGTACAGGGGCTGGACGATCCGAATGACCGCTTCTATGTGAGTTACCGCGCCCCGGTGACCTGGGACAGCCGCCAGTGGCTGTATGAAACTGCGGTCGGCTGGAGGGGTGGGGAGATTGATATCAACCGCCTGGAGATCATCAACGGCCAGCCGAACCTGCCCTGATCCAGGTTCCTGAAGCAGAATTGATAAGTGCGCCGCGATCGACCGGACCGCGGCGCACTTGCCGTTTTCAGCCGGAGAAAGGATTTGCGCTCAGGCGCCCCGGTTCATCACCAGCGGGATGACCGCCAGTGCCAGCGTATTGAGGGCCACTGCGTACACAATCGAGCCCTTCCAGATGACTTCCTGCACGTGCTTCACGCCCAGCCCGATCAGCACAACCAGCAGCGGCAGGAAATCCAGGGTGAAGCGATGCGCGTTAGCCTGCACAAACCCGTTATTGTAGTACCCAAGCATGTGCACCGTACACAGGATTATCGAGGCCCATGCCGCAACCAGCAGCGGCTTTTCCCAGCGCGCGAACAGCGCCCACAATACGAACGGGCTGGCAGTGATCAGGGAAGTGCCGTAGGGGTCCATCCCCGCGAGATGCAGCATGTCTGGCCCATCGAAGACCGTATGGAACCCCTGCACGAACAGGTAGATGAAGTTGAACGGCATATACGCCAGGCTGAAGGTGCCATACTGCTCGAATCGCAGCGCACCTACCCCGGTATTGACAATGTAGCGATAGCCCGTTTCCAGCGGGCTGCCGAAGCGAGCCCAGTTCAGTGCGAGGTACACGCTGAACACCAGCGCGAACATGACGCCAGCCCCGGCTGCGTTCGCCAGGCGTATCCGCAGAGGCTTACCCGTATTGGCCGGGTTCAGCCACACAGCCGCCAGCAGAAAGAGCCCCATATAGATCGTCAACTGGCGGGACAGCACGGCGACGCCGAGCAGCAGCCCGACCAGCACCCCACGTCCCTTGCCAAGCGCCTCGTTCAGTGCCAGCACCAGCGCCGTGACCGCCACCACATGTGAGAAGAACCACACCCCTGTACCGCGAATGAGCACCAGCCAGTAGGCCGTCCCCCCGAAGAACGCTGCCAGCAGCCAGATGATCGTTCGACGGTCGATCTCCAGCCGTGTGAAAATGCGATACAGCCCATACCCGGCTACCCCTGCGAGCACCAGACATAGCCCGATAGCCTCCTTCGGGCCGAACCCGACCGCCACGAACGGGATCAGCAGGATCGCCGGGGCGGGTGGAAAAACGGAATAGAACCTGCCCTCGTAGATCGCTACATCGAGGTAGTCCTCGTCGAGATCGAGACGCCCCTGCAGGAAGGCCTGTGCCTGATCGACATGAAGGTTGCGTTCCTGGAATGTGGACCTGAAGACGGGGGTAATGCTGATAGCGAAAGCGGATATGCCCAGTGCAATGAGCATCGCGGGAAGGAACATGCGGCGCAGCGCCGGAACGTCAAGCCTCATCGGACCTCACTCATGGATCGCCCCATCGGCGGGGTAGGATGGCGTTGTGCCGTAAAGCCGGCCCTGTCAGCCGGAGGCTGTCAGAAGCCCAGATAGCTCGCCGGGTTATCCGGAACGTGGTTCCAGCGCATTTCAAAGTGCAGGTGCGGGCCGCTGCTGTTACCGGTCGAGCCGACCCCACCGACGTAGCCGCCCTTACCGACAAACTGGCCACAACCCACGCCAACCGAACTGAGGTGGGCGTAGTACGTTGTCCAGCCGTTGCCATGGTCAAGCACCACCAGTTGGCCATAGCCCCAGCTTGCATCCACCCAACCCGCAAAGACGACTACCCCGGAATCAGATGCCAGCACCGGTGTGCCTACGACGGCGGCAAGGTCAACGCCGGAGTGGCCGGGGTAATACGACTGGCTGAAAGCGTATGAGCCTACGCTGACCGGGATGCCCCATGCACCGGAGCCGCCGCGCCCGGCGATCCCGGCGGCGCATGACCCGCCCATACCGGGCATGAACGACCGCCGTACCGCGCCGGTTACCTGATCAACTTCTTCGACAATCGGGCTGAAATCGACGAACTGGCCAACGCCGTCTTCCACGACGATTCGCATGCCCCATGGAGGAACGTCTCCGGCCTGCGTCCCCTCAAGCTGGTTGAACGGCGAGTTGATGATGATAGCGGGTGTGACCGAGTACTTTGTGGCGATTTCCGCGATCGTTGCCTCGGCATACGAGCGGTGGTAAACGCCGTTGACCGGCAGGATGAACAGGTTCAGGTCTTTCTGCAGGTTGTGGACACTGCGCAGATTCTCGGAGTTGGCCCAGAAGATCGTGTTCGGGTCCAGCCGGAAGCGGTTCGCGATCCCGAACAGGGTATCACCGGCCTGTACCGTGTAGGTCTCGACGGTATCACGCGGGCGATCCGGGACGGTCGTAAACGGGACAACCTGGCGGGCGAGGGCAGGGCCGCCCTCAAATACCGTCGATGTATCGGCGCCGGCAACCCCTGCGATTACCTGCTGCGCGGTGATCGGGCCGTCCCCGCTGCGGGGGATACCGCTCGCAGGCCCGGCTAAAAGGGTGCGCAACGGGCCGATCCCGATCAGCAACATACCGATTCCCAGCACCGCAAGAGATATCGGGGTGAGATAGCGTTCAAAGAAAGGCACGGAATCCGCTGGAAACGCACCCGATTTGTTG
>JADZAD010000228.1 GCA_020852775.1 Anaerolineae bacterium | reverse complement strand
GGCGGTGGCTGCCGGGGCTGACGGCCTGATCATCGAGGTGCATCCTCACCCGGAAGAGGCGATGTATGATTGCATCCAGTCGCTTCGCACGGACCGCTTCGCCGACCTGATGCAGCGCATCCGGCTGGTGGCGGAAGCCGTAGGCCGGAGCCTGTAGACCGGCAACTTACCCGTTCAGTGCAGTAAAGGCAGGCTATGGCCAACCTGACGACACGTAAGACAGCGGCTCTCGCCGGGGCCACGACCGTCCCCGGCGACAAGTCGATCAGCCATCGGGCGCTGCTGCTCGGTATGCTCTCCCGCGGGGCCTGCACGGTCAAGGGCTGGCTCCCGGCGGGAGACACGCTCTCCACGCTCGGCGCGGTGCGTGCCCTCGGCATCGACGTGCACCGCGAAGGGACGACGCTTGCCTTCACCAGCGCACCGCTCAGGGCGCCCGCGGGCCCGGTAGATTGTGGCAACGCCGGGACGCTGATCCGGCTGATATCGGGCATCCTTGCCGGGCAGAGCTTCCCGACCGTGCTGGAAGGCTCAGAGCAGCTGCGGCGCCGCCCGATGAAGCGTATCGTTGAGCCGCTGGCCCGCATGGGCGCGGCGATCGAGGCGACCAACGGCTGCGCACCGCTGAACATTCGTCCGGCAGCACTCCGGGGCATCACCCACACTCTGCCGATCGCCAGCGCGCAGGTCAAGAGCGCGATCCTGCTGGCCGGGCTGTTCGCTGAGGGCGAGACGGTGATCGAGGAGCCGGGCCCCAGCCGCGACCACACGGAGCGGATGCTGCGCTCGATGGGCGCACCGCTGGCGGTGGATGGCCTGACGGTGCGCGTCACCGGCGGCGATCATCACCTTCAACCGTTTGACCTGACCGTCCCCGGCGATCCTTCTTCTGCCGCCTTCCTGATCGTGGCCGCCGCCTGCCTGCCTGGCTCGGACGTCATGCTGCATAACATCTGCATCAATCCAACCCGCACCGGCGTGATCGACATCATGCGCCGCATGGGCGCGGAGATCACGATTGAAGATGAGATCGAGCAAAGCGGCGAACCGGTGGCGACGCTGCGGGTACACGGTGGCGCGTTGCGAGGCGTCACGATCAGCGGCGATGACGTGGTACGCGCGATTGACGAACTGCCAATCCTCGCGATCGCGGCCACACAGGCCGAAGGCGAGACGGTCATCCGGGACGCGCAGGAACTTCGTGTCAAGGAAGTGGACCGGATCAGCGTGGTCGCCGGGGAGATGCGCAAGCTTGGTGCACAGGTCGAGGAACAGCCGGATGGCATGATCATCCAGGGCGGAGTACCGCTCAGGGGGGCATCGGTGAAAAGCCACGGCGATCACCGGCTGGTGATGGCGCTGGCGGTCGCCGGCCTGTTCGCCAGTGGCGAAACGACCGTCGATGAGGCCGAATGTGCCGCCGACTCGTTCCCTGGCTTTGCGGAAACACTCGCCCGGATCGGGGCGGAGGTCGCCTGAGATGCCCACCGGACGCGTCGGACTGCTGGGCTGGCCGCTCGGGCACAGCGTATCGCCGGCGATGCACAACGCCGCCTTCGAGGCGCTCGGCATCCCATGGCGCTACTCTGCTTACCCGTGCGCCCCGGAAGACCTGCCCACGCACGTCGCCCGGCTGCTCAACGAAGAGCAGGTCGCCGGGCTGAATGTGACCGTGCCGCACAAACAGGCGGTGCTCGCCCTGCCACAGGTCACGGCGATTGCCCCGGAGGTCGAGGCGATCGGCGCGGCGAATACGCTGACACGCCAGCCTGACGACACGCTCCATGCCAGCAATACTGACTGGCGCGGCTTCGCGGAGGACCTCGCTGCCCACGCGGTCGCGGTCACCGGGCAGTTATGCCTGGTGCTCGGCACGGGCGGATCGGCGAAAGCGATAGCATACGCGCTGAAACAGCTTGGTGCGGGCCCGGTGATCTCCGTCAGCCGGGCGGCCAACCCACCGGATGTGTGTGGCTATGGCGACCTCGCCGAACTGACGGAACAGGCCGGACTAATCGTGAACTGCACCCCTGTCGGGATGTCGCCCGCGGTGAACGCCTCTCCATGGCCGGAGGGTGTTGCTTTTCCGGCTCAGGTGGTGCTGTATGACCTGATCTACAACCCGCCGCGCACCCGCCTGATGGTACAGGCGGAAGCCGCCGGCGCGCGCGCGATCGGCGGCCTGGGGATGCTTGTCCGGCAGGGGGCGCTGGCCTTTGAGGCCTGGACGGGCCGCCGACCGCCGCTGGACGTGATGGCCGCCGCCGCGGAGCGTGCGCTTGGCCTGAGACCAAACTGATGAACTGCTCATCACGATCGAGGAGAGATGATGACCACCACTGCTGCTAACTTTGTCGAGGAGATGCGCTGGCGCGGCCTGCTGAACAACATCTCTGAGGGGGCTGAGGACATCCTCGCCCGGGAGAAGATCACCGCTTATATCGGTTTCGATCCGACTGCTGACAGCCTGCACGTCGGGTCGCTGCTGCCGATCATGGTGCTGGCCCACCTGCAGCGCCACGGTCATACCCCGATCGCGCTGGTCGGTGGAGGCACCGGCATGATAGGCGACCCCAGCGGGAAGTCCAAGGAGCGCAACCTGCTCGATGAAGAGACGCTGACGAAGAACCAGGCCGGGATCCGGGCGCAACTCAGCCGTTTCCTGGATTTCTCCGGTGTGCCGAACCTCGCACATCTGGCCAACAACATCGACTGGCTGGGGCCGATTACGATGATGGAGTTCCTGCGCGACATCGGCAAGCACTTCACTGTCAACTACATGCTGGCGAAAGACTCGGTCAAGACCCGCCTGAACAGCGAAGAAGGCATCTCGTACACCGAGTTCAGCTACATGCTGCTGCAGGCCTATGACTTCCTCGTGCTCTTCGACCGCTACGGCTGCACCTTCCAGATGGGCGGCAGCGACCAGTGGGGCAACATCGTCGGTGGGTTTGAACTGGTACGCCGCCTGCGCGGGGGGCGCGCCCACGGCCTGACCGTACCGCTGATCACCACCTCCAGCGGGACGAAGTTCGGCAAGACTGAGGCGGGCACCGTCTGGCTCTCTGCGGAGCGTACCTCGCCGTTCCGCTTCTACCAGTTCTGGCTGAACACCTCTGACGACGACGCCGTGCGCTACCTGAAGTGCTTCACCTTCCTCGGCCCGGACGAGATCGGGGCACTGGAAGACGGCCTGCGGAATCACCCGGAGCAGCGTGAGGCGCAGCGCACGCTGGCGCAGGTTGTCACGCGGATGGTACACGGCGAGGAGGCGCTCATGCGGGCGGAACAGGCCACACAGGTGCTATTCGGCGGTTCTCTGGACGGATTAAGCGCGGCAGAACTGCTCGACATCTTCGCCGAAGTGCCATCGAGTACCGTCACCGCAGCAGAGTTGCAGGGCGAGGGCCTGCCAACCGTTGCGCTGGCGCAGCGGGTCAACTTCGAGACCTCGAACGGGCGGGCACGGCAGCTCATTGAGAGCGGCGGGCTGTATGCCAACAACCGCCGGATCGATGATCCAAACGGCAGCATCGGCATTGCGGAGGCTATCGATGGCCGCGTGATTGTGCTGCGTAAGGGGCGCAAGAACTACCACCTGGTGCGGGTACAGGGCTGACATCTCCGGAAGGGAGCAGCAATGGGGACATCCAACCGGGCTTTGCAGCGTAGCTGGCAGGGGCTCAGCCACCCGATCACTGTCGGGATGCTCCTGCTGATGCTGCTGAACGACCATGTGCTGCGGCTGGCCTGGCCCTCATGGATCACCGGCAAGCTCAGTGATGTGGCATGGCTGGCGTTCGCTCCGTTTATCGCGGCTGCGCTGCTTGCGCTGTTCCTGCCTGACCGTGAGAACGTAGTCGGCCCGCTGTCGTTCACCGGGGTTGCGGCGATCTTTGCCCTCGCCAAGACGGTGCCGGCTGTGCATAGCGGGATGGCGCTGCTGTTTGAAAGCGTATTACGACAGCCGTTCGGGCTGCGGCCTGACCCCACCGACTTGCTGGCCCTGCCCGGCCTGGCGATCGGCTGGTGGCTCTGGCAGAGAGCCTGCACGCCGGAACCTCGCCTGCGAGGGCAACTGAACTGGCTGCTCGTCGCCTTCGCAGGGCTGGCGACGATCGGCAACATGGGTATGCCCCAGTACGGCCTGACCTGCCTGTACGCCGCCGATAATCTAGTGGTGGTGACGACCAATGGCGGTTTTGATACCTACGTCAGCGAGGATAACGGCCTGACCTGGCGCAGCCTGCCGCCGGGCGACTTCGAGGCGCTCGGGCTCGAAGCCTGTCCGGGATTTATCGAGGATGAGGCCCCCCTCACGCTGGCAGTGGGAGACACGCAATACCGCGCCACCGACGTGAGTATCGACCGCTCAGGCGATGGCGGCATGACATGGACGCCGGAGTTCCGTTTCGACCGCTACCAGTCACGCTTCCTGTACACCGACCGTACCCGCGCCTACCAGAGCACCACCGCCCCGCGTGACCTGCTGGCCACGCCGAATGGTAATCTGCTGGTGGCGATGGGCTTCCAGGGCATCCTGCTCCGTGACCCCGCCGGGAACTGGTCGTGGGTCAGTGCAGGCGAATACCATCTGGAAGAGTTCAGCGGTGTCCGGCCCGCGCTGACGCTGCTTGGCGGGGAGATCACGCTGTCGCTGGTGCTGGCCCTGCTGGTCGGGCTGCTGCTGTGGTCAGCCGGCTTCACCTTCAGGGAGCGTCTGCGCCGGATCGGCCACTATGCCGGGTTGGTGCTGGCGGCGCTGGCGTGGCTGGCAGGGGTGCTGATCGCCCCGGCGCTCTCGCTCGATCAGTCCTACGACGCCTATTTCGTCGTCGCCCTGCTGGCGTTCCCGGTGGGTATCAGCCTGCTGATGGCGGTGTTCAGCCTTGTCATGCGCCTGACACGACCGTATATTCACCTGAGCCTGTGGCCAGTCTGGCTGGGGGCGGGTGTCTCCGCCGCGGCCTTCCTGCTGCCATATGTCGCCTGGGCCCTTACGGGTGTCTACCTGTACCGCGCAGCACAGTCCATCGCGCTGGGGCTGGTGACAGTCATCGTGATTGCCGGGATCGTTGTCGTCAACCGAAGCGGGCGCTTCCTGGCAGCCGAGCAGGCTTCACCTCTATCGCAGGTTTAAGGAACCTCATGCTCAGATTTCTCACCGCAGGTGAATCGCACGGGCCGGAACTGACGGCCATTCTCGAAGGCATGCCTGCCGGGCTGCCGCTCTCTGAGGCCGACCTTGGGCCGGACATGGCGCGGCGGCAGCAGGGCTACGGCAAGGGCGGGCGCATGGGCATCGAGCAGGACTCGGCGCATGTCACCTCCGGGGTGATGGGCGGCCTGACCACTGGCGGCCCGATTGCGCTGACGGTGGTCAACCGTGACTTCCGCAACTGGCGCGAGAAGGATATCCCGCCTTTCACGATCCCCCGGCCCGGCCACGCCGACCTGAGCAGCACGGTCAAGTACGGCTACCGCGACCTGCGTGTCAGTCTGGAACGGGCCAGCGCCCGTGAAACTGCGGCGCGCGTCGCGGTCGGGGCGGTCTGCCGGAAGCTGCTCGCGGCCTTCGGCGTTGAGATCGGCGGCTATGTCACGATGATCGGCGGGGTGGAATGCGTTCTCAGCCCGAACCCTTCTCCTGGAGAGTATCGCACCCGCTTCGCCGCCGCCGAGGAAAGTGACGTGCGCTGCCCCGATCCGCAGGCGTCGGATGCGATGCGTGCCCGCATCCGGGAGGCGATCCAGGCCAAGGATACGCTTGGCGGCATATTCGAAATCATCGCGCTGGGCGTCCCGGCGGGGTTGGGCAGCCACGTGCACTTCGACCGTAAGCTTGACGCCCGGCTGGTGGCAGCGCTGGTCAGCATCCAGTCGATTAAGGGCGCGGAGATCGGCCCGGCCTTTGCTAACAGTGCGCTGACGGGCACCCAGGTGCACGACCCGATCATCCGGGCCGCCGATGGCAGCCTGACGCGCTCCGGGAACAACGCCGGAGGGCTCGAAGGCGGTATCACTACCGGTATGCCGATCGTGGTACGGGCAGCGATGAAGCCGATCAGCACCACGATCAACCCGCTCGACACGGTTGACCTGGCGACCGGTGAGCCGGCCAAGGCGATCTACGAGCGTTCGGATTACTGTGCCACGCCACGCGCCGTGCCGATTGGCGAAGCGATGATGGCCTACGTGCTGGCCGATGAACTGATCCAGAAACTGGGGGGCGACAGTCTCGCGGAGATGCAGCCTCGTTTCGAGACGCTGCGGCGCAGCCATGTCGATGATCTGCCAATGGACAATACGCCCTGGCGCTTCGGCTTCACTTATGACGAGTAACTCCCGCCGTCCGAATATCGTGCTCGCCGGATTTATGGGCACGGGCAAAAGTACTGTGGGCCGGATCGTGGCCCGCACGCTGCTCATGCCGTATCGCAGCACTGATGCCGCGATCGTGGAACTGGCCGGGCGCAGTATCGCCGAGATCTTCGCGCAGGACGGCGAGAAGATCTTCCGGCGCATCGAAGCCACTGTGTGCGAAGAAATGGCGATGCGTGACGGGCAGGTGATCGACACCGGCGGCGGCGCCCTGCTCAACCCGCGCACCCGGGAGATATTCGGCGCGACCGGGCTGCTGGTCTGCCTGCGAGCTGATCTCGACACGATTGCTGCACGTGTGGGAGATGATCCCTCGCGCCCACTATTCGGTACGCGGACGGATATCGAGCAGCTTTACGCGGCGCGCGCGCCAATCTACGCGAGCCTGCCCTTCCAGATCGATACCACCGGACGTACTCCGGACGAGGTCGCAGAGGAGATTGTGGAACTGTGGAAACAGCACCGTTAACCGTCCGTGGGGCGGAGGATATCGAGTACTCGATCTGGATCGGCCCCGGCCTGCTGGAGAGCGCCCTGCCTGCCTTTGTCGCGGAGCGCGGCGCGACAAACATTGCCATCGTCACCAACGTCGATCTCGCCCCGCTTTACGGGGAGCCGCTCGCGGCGCGTATCCCCGGAAGCTACGTGATCGCCGTGCCGGAGGGCGAACAGCACAAGCGGCTGGAGACTGTGGGCATGGTGTACGACGGCCTGCTGGAGCATCATGCTGACCGCTCCACGCTGCTGGTCGCCCTTGGCGGCGGGGTCATCGGCGACCTCGCGGGCTTCGCCGCAGCAACCTACATGCGCGGCCTGCCTCTGATCCAGGCCCCCACCAGCCTGCTGGCGATGGTGGATTCCAGTGTAGGGGCCAAGACGGGCGTCGATCTGCCGCAGGGAAAGAACCTGGTCGGCGTGTTCAAGGACCCGATCGCGGTTTTTGCGGACACCTCCGCGCTGAAGACCCTGCCTGATGCGGAGTTCCGCTGCGGGCTGGCGGAGACGATCAAGGCCGGGATGATCGCCGATCCTGATCTGTTCGAGCAATTGGCCGAGTCCGGCCCGGAGCCGATCGAGGATGCGATCCGGCGCGCGGTGAAGGTCAAGATCGACGT
>JADZAD010000227.1 GCA_020852775.1 Anaerolineae bacterium | reverse complement strand
CGGATCAGCTCACGCTGACCGACCTTTTTCGCACTGCAAACAACAGGGAGGCCGCACGGCCTCCCTGCTTCGTCCGTAGACCGCCTCAGAACGGGTTACTACACATCTCAATATTCGGGCAGCTTTCGGTGAAGTCCGCGGTCAGGATGGTCGTGCCGCAGGTATCGATTACACATGATACCTTCAGCCCGCAGTAGTCCTGTATGCCTGCATAATTGAAGCAGACACTCGTGTTGCACACCATGGCGATCGGTACACACACGTCCGGGTCAGGTGGCACAATTCCCTGGCATACAAACGCGCTCCAGCATATACCGCCTGTGCACGTCAGGCCACCACCGCAGGCCGCCCCCGGCCCACACGGGCTGCCACAGGTTGTCGAAGGGGGCTCGTTCGGGCCGAGACAGTCGCTGCAGTTGAACCCTTCCTCAGGTGAGCAGACCCCATCATCCCTGCAGCCACAATCCTGCGGGCAGAAGTCACTGTTTTCCAGCAGCCCACAGACACCGTCCCCGCAGATGTCCACGGGCGGGCGCTGCACCACGATGATTACCGGGGTGGGCGTATCAGTCGGGGCGATGGGGGTCGCTGAGGGGGCGGGCTGAGGCTCTTCGGTGGCTTCAGGCGTTGTCTCCGCGGGGCCACCATCCTGCGGCTCGGCAGTTGCTTCCTCAGTCGCCTGCCCGTCCGGAGTTGGTGAGGGCGTCAGCGTGAGGGTGGCCTGCACCGGGGGCTGTGTTCCGGGCTGTTCTCCGGCGATCTCGCTCTCACCCAGCACCATCGGCAGGATTACTGCGCCGCCTCCGATCAGGCAGATCAGGACAACCAGCCCGATCAGCACGATCAGCCAGGCCGGTCGCCTGCTGACGTGTTCCTCATGATCCTCTTGCATGTTCATAGCGCCCTCTGACAGGTGCCTCACCCATCTTTAATGTACAGGAGGATTAACCAGGGCACAAGACTGGTACTAGTTCTCCATACAGGCATAAAAAGGACAGCCCTCCCGGGCTGCCTCTGAAAGTAGAATGTGCCATCCATCCACGGATTATCTGTCAGGCAGCAGGGCTTTACAGAATGAAGATCAGGGTTGTTCACCCCCGCTGCGCAGAAAGGCGTCAATCAGCACTTCACGCCCGTGCTGCTCAACCAGAGCAGCCAGCACGCGCCCGCCATTCCATGCGTCATCCCGCCCACGATGGTGAGTCCCTTCCGGCGGAAGCCCAGCCATCTGCAGTGCGGTGGACATGCCTACTACCCGCTCTCCGTTCAGGTCAGCGAACAGCTTCTTGATGTTGATGTGCCGTTCACTGAACGGCAGGTGCAGGCGCTCACGGCGGCACTGGTCACGGAACATGCGGCGCTCAAACGTGCCCCAGCTTGCCCACATCCGGTGCGGCGAGTCGTACTCTTCTGCGAGGATCAGGCAGGCATCCGCGAAGGTGATCCCGGCGCTGACCTGCTCCTGCGTCAGCCCGGTCAGGCTGGTGCAGAACGGGCTCACCCGGGAGAACTTCGGGCGGACAATGATGCTGCGCTTGGCAGAGAGTTCGCACGTTTTGACCGCCATCAGGCACACGCCGATCTCGATGATCTCACTATACTGTCCGGGGGGTATCTGGCTCCCTTCCCAGCAGGTCGCCTCAACGTCAATTACGATGACCTGGTCACGTCGTACAGGCATAAGACCATCCAGACTCACTACCGGTCATCAGTGACCGGTGATAGTTACCTGTTCCTAGTATAAGGCAGTTTTCAGTGCAGGAGGATCGGACATCCTGCGAATCTGGCTGGAAACCGGTAATCGAGGGTTGTGCTAGAATAGCGGCAGCCCGCCACACCACCCGGAGAAGAACATGATGGTCAGCGGCTGGAGTGAATACACCTCACGTCGCAGTTATCAGATAGGGGAATATATTTCCCACCAGGGAGACCCCGGCATCGAGATGTACATCGTCGAGAAGGGCTCTGTGGCTATCATCCGTGAGGAGGCCGGAAAGCCCCCTTTTCCGTTGAGTTCACACAGTGCTGGCGCGATGATCGGCGAGATCGGCCTGCTGCAGCACGCACCCCGCTCGGCGTCTATCATCGCCACCGAGCCGACCGATATCCTCGTCCTTTCCCGGGACGACTTCTGGTACCTTTTCCGCTCCGACTATGGCTTCCAGGAGACAGTGCTCAACACGATCATCGACCGGCTGCTCTCCGCAGACGTCAGCCGGGTTGAGGCCTCACTCTCAGAGCACCGCCTATATGAGCGCCTGGGTGCGCTCTCTGAGGAGAACCGCGCACTGGCCGAACTGATGCAGCTCCGCCAGGAGACAATCCACTTCATCGTCCATGATCTGCGAAACCCGCTGAACATGATCATGATGGCCCTGTCCATCCTCGAAATGCCCGGCTCAGACGTGAACGAGCGCGCGAGTTTCATGGACATGGCAAAAGGTGGTGTGCAGCGCATGCTGGTGCTGATCGACTCCCTGCTGGATGTCGAGCGGCTGGAAAGCGGCGACGCGCAGCTTGAAATGGCCCCGCTCAAACCCACAGCACTGCTCACCAGCATGGTAGAGAGCCTGCGCCCACTGGCCCGCAGCCGCGAGGTACGGCTTGAAACGGTGATTGCCGAGAATCTGCCCACCATTATCGCGGACGCCCAGCGGCTGGAACGGGTGCTCGCCAACCTGATCGACAACGCGGTGAAATTCACGCCGCGGGATGGCCTGGTCACGGTGAGCAGCCAGGCCGACACGGACGGCAACCTGGTCGTCGCGGTCAATGATACAGGGCCCGGTATCCCGCCAGAGCAGCGTGAGCATCTCTTTGAGCGTTTCGCCCAGACCGAAACAGGGCGCAAGGGCAAGGGGTTTGGGCTGGGTCTGGCCTTCAGCCGGATTGTGATCGAAGGGCACCGTGGAACCATTCGGGCATAAGAATG
>JADZAD010000226.1 GCA_020852775.1 Anaerolineae bacterium | reverse complement strand
GGCTGCTCTGCAGGTGGGAAGGGCTTCTCAAAGCGCCTGATTTCAATCAGAAAGCCGTTAGGGTCGCGCAGTTGGAACTGATAGACTCCACCCGCGCGATTCAGGGCGGGCGGCTGCTCGATGCGGACGTGGTGCTTTTTCAGATGCGTGTACCAGCCGTCCACGTCAGGGGAAACAAGGGCGAAGATCGAGTTATCAGGCGGGGCGAGAGGGATATTGACATGCTCACTGAAGCCGAGGAAGGCTGTCTCCGTGATCTGCCAGATGCGCGTATCCCGCGCGCGGTGGACTTCATGCAGGCCGAGCACCTCACCATAGAAACGCGCAGTGCGCTCGATGTCGTAGGTGAAGTAGAAGGTAATCTGCTGGCCGACCGCGGGATGGGCCGCGGGTGGGCTTCCTGTAGCGGGCATGGAACCTCCGACGGGCACGAATCGGGGATTGCTGACAACCTCATTATAAGAGCATCGGGCCCCATGCCAACCGGCGGGGTAATAAAACGAGCCGGAGGCGGTGGCGGCCTCCGGCCCTGTGATGGCTGATCCGGGGGGGCAGATAAGCTGGATTACTCGACGGGCGCCTTCTCGATGGCGATCACGCCGCGCTTGGCCCCGTTGGCGATGCACTCCGTGGGGCTGACGCGCCACTTCTTGCCCTGGCTGACCCACGCGAGCGCCCCCTGCAGTACGCCCACCGCGAGGTAGCATACCGGCTCATCCGTTTTACGGCCCCAGCACATCGGGCAGCGCTCGATGTACCAGAACCAGTGCTTCTCGTCCTCGCCGATGCTGACGACCTGGTCACTGACCGAATTGAAGAACTTGGAGAAGAACTCCATCCCGATCTTGACCTTGGCATCCATACTGCCGACCTTCATGGCGACCTCCGCGGCAGCGGCGACGCTCTTGAACTGCGTCAGCCCGCTCTTGAAGGTAGCCTCACCAGCCCGGGTGGCGAAGACACGCGCCCCGCGCTTGCCGTACATATCCCAGAAGGCGGCCTGCAACCGGGAGACATCCTCGAAACTGAAGGCCCGGGTCATGTTATCCGGCGGGTAGTTGTCGATGTATTTCTCCAACTTCGCCATATTGAGCAGCGCCTGGACGCCCTTGTCGCCCATGATCTCCTCAGCCGAAGTCAGGATGCCACGACCCCACTTATTCGGATAAAAGTAGGTCTTCTCTTCCTGTTTCGTTTCGCTCATCCGTTCCCCCAGTACTGGTGTGCTTTGCCCGCATTCGCCAGAGCAGGCCGCGCCGTGGTGCAATCAGGAACACAATGATGAACAGAGTGGTCAGCGCCAGTACGATTGTCGCACCGGAAGCAAGGTTCCAGTAGTACGACAAATACAGGCCAACAAGCGCTGCTCCCACGCTGAACCCGACGGACATTAGTATCATACGCGGGAGTTGTTGAGATAGCAAATACGCTGTAGCAGCCGGTGTGACAAGCAAAGAGACCACCATGACCACGCCTACGGACTGGATCCCGGAGACGGTTGCGAACGCCAGCAGGATGAGCAGGCCGTAGCGCACCACGCCCGGCGAGAGGCCGATCGTGATCGCGTGGCCGGGGTCGAAAGAGGTGACAACCAGCTCCTTGAAGAACGCCAGTACCATCCCAACCACTAGCACGCCGACCCCCGCGATCAGCCACAGATCGGTGCCGGACACCCCCAGGATGTTACCAAACAGGATATGCGTCAGGTCGCGGTAGCTCGATACGATACTGAGGAGCAGGATGCCGAGTGCAAACAGCCCGGAGAACATCACACCGATGGCGGTATCCTCCTGAAGCTGGCCATCCCGGGTGAACCAGCCGATGCCAAAGGCCGTCAGCAGGCCGGCGGCCAGCGCGCCGAGGAGCAGGTTACCACCCAGCCAGTAGGCAATCACGATGCCGGGCAGGATGGTGTGCGCCATTGCATCTCCGACGAACGCCATACCGCGCAGCACCACGAACGCGCCCAGCACCGCGCAGATGACGCTGACCATCACCGCGGCGAGCAGGCCGCGCTGCATGAAACTATAGGTGAACGGCTCAATGAGCCAGTTGATCCACAGGGGGAGGGTAGACATCTTGTCCTTACTTCCCCGCTAACGCGGCAAGGGTTGGGTTCACGGTGTCTTCAGTACAGAGGTGCACACCGTAGGCGCGGGCAAGCGTTTCAGCAGTCAGCACGGAGCCAACCGGGCCGTCTGCGATGACGTGACCGTCGAGGAAGATCGCCCGGCTGAAATGGATTGGCAGAATGCCGAGGTCATGTGTGCTGACCAGCACGGTCTTGCTGGCCTGCGCGAGCTGCTCCAGCACATGGAAGATCAACTCCTGAGTCGGCATGTCAAGGTTGTTGAGCGGCTCATCAAGCAGAAACAGGTCGGCGTCCTGCGCCAGGCTGCGGGCCAGCATGACGCGCTGCTGCTGCCCGCCGGAGAGTTCTCCGATCTGCCGGTCGGCCAGAGGGGTGATCTGCATCGCCGCCAGGGCGCGGGTCACAGCGGTGTGATCCTCCGGGCGAGGGCGCTTCAGCCAGCCGAGGTGAGCGTAGCGGCCCATCATCACCACCTGCCGGACACTGACAGGGAAGCGCCAGTCTACGTCGCTGCGCTGCGGCACATAGGCCACGCGGTGGTGGCAGGCCCCGGCGGGGTTGCCGTAGATGGTGATCGACCCGGTGGGTGGTGCTACCAGCCCGGCGATCAGTTTGATCAGCGTGGACTTGCCCGCGCCGTTGGGCCCGACCAGCGCGATCTTCTCACCGGGTTGCACCTCGAGGCAGATGCCTTCGAGCACCGGATGGAGTGCGCCCGGGTAGCGATAGCGCAGGTTGTCAATCGCCAGCGCAGGCTCCCCGGGCACGGCTGGGGTGCTGCACGCATGTCCGTAATTGATCGTCGTCTGGATATTGTTCAGTGCCATTGCCATGTTCCTCTGTGAGAACGTTTTCTGCTACTGGCCGGCCCCAAGCGCCGCGGCGATCACCCCGGCGTTGATGGTCATCATCCTGACGTAGCTGTCGGCTTCGTTGCCCGGCTCACTGAGTGCGTCGGTATACAGGCTGTAGACCGTGACCTGTGTGCCGGTTTCCGCGGCGAGCACGTCCAGAATTCCGGCGCTGGAGACGTTCTCCGCGAAGATGGCCTGTACCTGTTCCGCCCGCAGCGTCTCGACCAGCGCAGCCAGTTCCCCTGCCGTGGGTTCGCTGCCTGTGGTTACGCTGGGAATGACCGCGCCAATCACTTCAAAGCCGTAGCGGTCGGCGAAATAGCCGAAGGTATCATGCGTGGTGACGAGCTTGCGGCGGGCCTCCGGGATGCTCGCCAGTGTCTCTTCGATGCTGGCGTCCAGCCGGGCGAGTTCGGCCTGGTATGCTTCTGCATTGGCCTGGTATGCCTCCGCGTTGGCCGGATCGAGTGCCGAGAGCGCCGCAGCGATGTTGTCCGCCCAGATCGTCACGTTCCGGGGGTCCTGCCAGACGTGCGGGTCTTCGGTATGCGTTTCGTTGTCAACGGATGTGTCTGCCTCATCCGCATGGCCAGCTTCTTCCCCTTCGCGGATGGACACCCCGGCGGAAACCGGCACGATGGGCGTCCCGTGGATCGCGTCGAGGGCGGCAACCAACCCCTCCTCGAAGTCCAGCCCGTTCACAAAGATCACGTCTGCACCTTCCAGCGCGGCGATATCAGCGGGTGTCGCTTCGTAGGTGTGACCATCCTGCCCGGCCCCGATGATCACCGTCAGATCAATCCGGTCCCCGCCGACCTGCTGCACCACGTCACCAACGATGCTGAAGCTCGCCACCACGTGCAGGCGCTCACCATCGGCAAGGAGGGCGGGTGTGAGGTTGGGGATTTCCATCGAATGTTCATCCCCGGGGCCGGATCCACAGGCCGATAGAAACAGGGCGGAGGTAAGGAGGGAAATAGCAGACAAAGGCAGAGTGAAGCGCATATGTTTCATCCGGTTCAGATTATGCATCACGTGTGGCCACTGTTCAGTCGGTGTGACAGCCGGGGCACGTTCCGGTCAGTTGCAGCAGATGTTCGTGCACCCGGTAGCCACTTTCGCGTTCGATCTGGTCGATCAGGCTGCCGAGATCGTCTCCCCCGAAGAACAGCGTCCGCCCGCAGTACTCACAGATCAGCAGATGCTGATGCCCGGCGGGTGCGGCGATATAGGTGTGGCAGCCGTTTGCCTGGTGAACTAGCTGAACCAGCCCAAGTGCTTCGAGCTTCTCTAACGTCCGGTAAACAGTCGTCAGTCCTAACTGCGGGTAGCGGATGCGGGCAATATCGAAGACTGCCAGCGGGCTCAGAGCGCGATCCGTCTGCGCGATGACCTCCACTACCACCCGGCGCGGTGCGGTCAGGCGGTAACCCTGCGCTTCCAGCACCTCAAGCCAGTGTTCAGTGCTTGCCGGTGACATCTCCAGTGGCATGGCAGCCTCCGGTGTGATAGTGATAATCATTTTCAATACATGGACTATAGCAATGTCCGAAGCTGGCGTCAACACGGCGCAGGGCTGGTCGGCTAACGGATAAAGGGAATATGCCGCCAGAGGCGCAGCGCCCAGGTGAGCGCATCCGCCAGGCGCTGGTTGATGGACAGCGCTGTCTCGTAGCTGCCTACCTGCAGGCGGGTGAGGTTCGTGGTCACCGACTGCGTCTGGGTAAAGCGAAGGATGCCTTCCGGCCCGTGGCGTCGTCCAATCCCGCTGTTCTTCATCCCACCGAGTGGCGCATCGATTGCCCCCCACACCGTGTAGCTGTCATTCACGCCCACCGTGCCCGCATGCAGCCGCCGGGCGACGCGCTGGCCCTCACGCAGGTCACTCGAGTACACGATGTAATGCAGTCCATACGGTGTATCATTCGCCAGCCGGATGGCATCCTCTACAGACGAGAAGCGGTACAGCGAAATCACCGGGCCGAAGGTCTCCTCGGCGAAGAGCAGCATTTCCGACGTAGCCCCTTCAAGGATGGTCGGCTCGAAGTATGCCGGGCCAATGTCCGGGCGGCGTTTGCCACCTGCCAGTACGGTAACCCCTTTGCTGATCGCGTCCTGTACATGCTGCTCAATCTTGTCTGCGTGTGCCGTACTGACGAGTGATCCGATGTCATAGTCAAAACGGCGGCCTGCTCCCAACCGCAGGGCGCTGGTCTGGCGGAGCAGTTCCGCCACAAAACGATCATACACCTTCTCATGCACATACAGCCGCTCAAAAGTGATGCATACCTGCCCCGCGTTATTGAATGCCCCTTCAATAGCCACGGTTGCTGCATGCTTCACGTCGGCGTTGTCAAGGACGATCATGGCGTTCTTGCCACCCAGTTCGAGGCAGAATGGCACCATGTGGGCTGCCGCCTGCCGGGCAATATGCCTGCCGGCACGCTCGGAGCCTGTGAAGTGCAGGTAGTTGACGTTCGGAATCAGCGAGGGGCCAACGTCCGGGCCGAACCCATGCACGATCTGGAATACGTCCTCTGGCAGGCCGGCTTCGATCAGGCGGGCACGCCCCCACTCGGCGGTCAGAGGCGTGATCTCCGAGGGCTTGAGCACCACCTCATTACCCGCCAGCAGCGCCGGGATGGTGTCGCCAATAGAGAGGATCAGCGGGAAGTTCCAGGCGCTGATCACGCCCACCACGCCTGCCGGGTGGTGGTATACCCGGGTCATGTCACGCACAGGGATCGCGGTCCGTGCGAAGCGCGGACGCAGGAAGCGTTCCCCGTTGTAGGCGTAGTAGCGTGACTCGGCGGCGATGGCGAACAGCTCGACAAACGCATCACGCCGGGATTTGCCGGATTCTGCCTGAATCACGTCGAAAAGCTCTTCACGCCGGTCGAGGATCAGGTCATGGAATCGCTTGAATATCCGCGCACGTTCGCGGAAAGGGTATGCTCCCCAGGCGGGCTGGGCACGGCGTGCCCGCTCGATAGAGGCGAGGATGTCAGAGGGGCGGCTGCGCGCCACTCTCCCGACTTCCTCACCGGTGATGGGGTTCGTAACGCTGATCTGGTCACTGATGGGGCCAGGCTGGTGGAGTATCAGGTCGGTCTGTTCGGCGGTGTCCATAACGAAACCTGTAGCTGTGCAGTGTGCGCCAGATTATAGCCCGTGAGGCTGCCGCTCTCTACGAATGCGCGCCGTGGATGCGGCGTGTTATAGTTGGCACATTCATTTCCTGAGAGCGACAACAGGAGCTTCCGTATGCCCAACAGGGTTACCGTCACCGTCCCCGCTACTTCAGCGAACCTCGGCCCCGGTTTCGATTGTCTGGGGCTGGCGCTGACGCTTCGCAACACGATCACCCTGAGCCGGACACCGGGCGGCGTCACGGTGGAGATAGAAGGTGAGGGTGCGGACAGCCTTCCACGAGACGACTGGAACATCGTGATCCGCGCCGCATACCACGCTTTCGCCGCCGCCGGGGAGCCAATCCCCGGGCTGGCGCTGCGGCTGGTTAACCATGTTCCCGCAGGCTCCGGGCTGGGCAGCAGCGCGACCGCGATTGTCGGTGGGCTGGTCGCGGCGAACGTGCTGATGGATGGGCCACTTTCTCAGGATGAACTGCTGCGGCTCGCAGTGGAGATCGAAGGGCACCCCGACAACGTCGCCCCGGCGTTGCTGGGGGGGCTGGTGATCAGCAGTGCCGTTGACGGCGTGCTGCTCTACCGGCGCTCCCCGGTTGTGCCGCTGCAGGTTGTGCTCGTGAAGCCTGACATCGTCACCTCGACCCACGAGCAGCGCGCGGCCCTACCGGAAATGGTACGCCACAGG
Source organism: Anaerolineae bacterium (assembly GCA_020852775.1). Taxonomy (GTDB): domain Bacteria; phylum Chloroflexota; class Anaerolineae; order Aggregatilineales; family UBA3940; genus JADZAD01. The sequence continues at coordinate 83 of JADZAD010000226.1, read as the reverse complement.
GACGCAGCGGCAAACGTCGGGCGGGCGGCGCTGGTGGTGCGGGCGCTTCAGGATGGCGACCTGGCCTTGCTGGGCGCGGCGAT
>JADZAD010000225.1 GCA_020852775.1 Anaerolineae bacterium | reverse complement strand
GGTTAACCTGAGTGGGAAGAGCCGGGGGGCTGTGCGGATCGCTGGTGTGCTCCATGGGGTCTCCAGTTGTATAGGGTCTGCTAACCGAGGGCAGCTTCGATGGCCTCGTGGATCGAGCGGACGCTGATCAGTTTCATGCCCGTGGGGGGCGGATCGTTCGCCGGGCGGACTGTCTTCGGCACAATCATCTGGCGAAAACCGAGTTTAGCGGCTTCGTTCATGCGCGCACCCATCTGGCTGACAGCACGCAGCTCCCCGCTCAGGCCGATCTCACCGACGAAGGCCATGTCCGCCGGAAGGGGGCGATCCTTCGTGCTGGAGGCGATCGCCAGTGCGATGGCGAGGTCAGCCGCAGGCTCGTCGATACGCAGGCCACCGATCACGTTGGCGAAGACGTCCTGCTCCGCAAGGCGCATCCCGGCGCGGCGTGTGAGCACCGCCGTCAGCAGCAGCAGACGGTTCGGATCGACCCCGTTGGCGGTGCGGCGCGGGTTGGTATACGGTGTCATGGTCGCCAGCGCCTGTACTTCGGCCAGCAGCGGGCGTGTGCCTTCCATCGTTACGACGATCGCCGAGCCGGGGGCGTTGACCAGCCGCTCCGCGAGGAAAGCCTCGGAGGGGTTAGGTACCTCGATCATGCCCGCACCCTGCATCTCGAACACACCGACCTCCGAGGTCGCGCCGAAGCGGTTCTTGACGCTGCGAAGCAGGCGGAAGGCCTGAAAGGCGTCACCCTCCAGGTACAGCACCGTATCGACAATGTGCTCCAGTACCCGTGGCCCGGCAATGGTGCCGTCCTTGGTGACATGCCCGACGAGAAAGGTCGGGATGCCGGATTCCTTCGCCAGCCCCTGAAAGGCCCCGGCGCAGTAGCGTACCTGTGCCACGTTCCCGGCAGTGGACTGGAGTTGATCGCTATACGTAGTCTGTATCGAATCGACCACCAGCACCGATGGTTTCACGGCATCGACATGCTGGAGGATTACATCCAGATTGGTCTCGGTAACGAGGAAGAGGTTATCAGTAGTGATGCCCAGCCGTTCAGCACGCATCTTGATCTGCCGCGCTGATTCTTCTCCGGAAACGTACAGCGCCGGGCCGACGAACTCGGCCATCAACCCGGTGACCTGCAGCAGCAGCGTGGACTTGCCGATGCCGGGGTCGCCCCCGACCAGCACAATGCTGCCCGGCACCACACCCCCACCCAGCACCCGCGTGAACTCCTCCATCGGGAAGGTCCAGCGTTCCCAGGGGTCGCCTTCGACTTCGGACAGACGGCGCGGCTCCGAGCGGCTCGACGCGGAGACGCTCGTGGCGGCTGGCCCGGCGGTCGAAATCAGCTCCTCGACCATCGTATTCCATTCGCCGCAGGCCGGGCAGCGGCCCAGATAACTGGTCACTGTGCGTCCACAATTCTGGCAAACATACTGCGATCTGGTTTTTGCCATTCTAACCTCAACTGCCTATACTCTGGCTCGAATTCTACCACGAACACTCCAATTATCTTACCGGTCAGCCACTCGTCCTGGCACAGGAGAGCGCGCCAATGAAGCCCATATCGACTTTCAATGTACACCCGTCGATCCCCGAACCGCTCAAGCGGCTGCCTGAACTGGTCTACAACATCCACTGGGCGTGGGATTACGAGAGCCTTGGCCTGTTTCAGCGGATGGAGCCGGATATCTGGGAAGAGAGCGGCCACAACCAGGTGCAGATGCTGGGACGGATCAGCCAGGAACGCCTGAATGAACTGGCGCAGGACAGGGGTTTTCTGGCTCAATATCAGCGTGTCATGACGAACCATGATGGCTATCTTGATCGGGCCCGCAGCGCATGGTATCCCACGACTTACGGGCTGGAAGAACGGGCTCAGATCGCGTACTTTTCGCTGGAGTTCGGCCTGACGGAATCCATCCGCAACTATTCGGGCGGTTTGGGCATCCTCGCGGGTGACCACCTTAAAGCGTCCAGCGATCTCAACATCCCGCTGGTCGCGGTGGGGCTGCTTTATCAGCAGGGGTACTTTCGCCAGTACCTCAACGCGGATGGATGGCAGCAGGAACTCTACCCGGCCAATGACTTCTACACGATGCCTATCCGGCTGATGAAAGACCCGCATGGTGAGCCGATGCGCGTCGCAGTCAGCCTGCCTGGCCGGGATGTGTATGCCCAGATCTGGCACGTGAAGGTCGGACGTATCAATCTGTACCTGCTCGATACCAACATCCCGGAAAATACTGACCGGGAGGATCAGAACCTCACTGACCAGTTGTACGGTGGGGATGTGGAAATGCGGATCAAGCAGGAAATCCTGCTGGGCATCGGTGGCCTGCGCGCGCTGCAAGTGCTCGGCATCGACCCGACGGTCTGTCACATGAATGAAGGACATTCGGCGTTTCTGGGGCTTGAGCGCATTCGCGGGTTGATGAAGCAGGTCGGCGCTAACTTTGAAGAAGCCTGGGCGATGACCTCGCCAAGCAATATCTTCACCACGCATACCCCGGTCCCGGCAGGGAACGACTACTTCGCGCCGGACCTCATCGAGAAGTACTTTGGCACGTATCGTGATGAGCTCGGCCTGACGCGGGATGGGTTCCTTGCGCTGGGGCGCACCAACCCCTCTGATCCGAATGAACACTTCTGCATGACGATCCTCGCGCTGCGGATGTCAGCCTTTGCGAATGGCGTCAGCAAACTGCATGGTGAAGTAGCACGCAGCATGTGGACGGGGGTCTACCCCGGCATTCCGCTGAAGGAAGTCCCGATCGGCGCTATCACGAACGGGGTACATAACCTGTCATGGATATCCAGCGAGATGGCGCAATTGTATGACCGCTATCTCGGCCTGGCATGGCGTGATGATCCGACGGATGCTGAGACGTGGCGGCGTGCCCTGAACATCCCGGATGAGGAACTGTGGCGCACACATGAACGCCGCCGCCAGCGGCTGGTGAACTTCGCCCGGAGGCGGCTGGTGCGCCAGCTTGAGAACCGCGGGGCGACGCCGTCACAGGTTGAAGCCGGCCGTCAGGTGCTTGATCCGGAGGTGCTTACCATCGGCTTCGCCCGACGCTTCGCGACCTACAAGCGTGCTACGCTGCTGCTCTCAGACAAAGAGCGGTTGCTTCGCATCCTGAACGGCCCCCGCCCGGTGCAGTTTGTGTTTGCAGGGAAGGCGCATCCGCATGACGTGGCCGGCAAGGATTTCATCCGCCAACTGGTGCATTTCGCCACAGATGCCAACTGCCGCCACCGTATGGTCTTCCTGGAAGACTACGACATGGTGATTGGCCGCTACATGACACAGGGTGTCGATGTCTGGCTGAACACCCCACGCCGCCCGCTGGAAGCCAGCGGTACAAGTGGCATGAAGGCGTCGTTGAACGGGGTGCTCAATATGAGCGTCCTTGACGGTTGGTGGGATGAAGCCTATACGCCGGAAGTCGGCTGGGCAATCGGGAACGGTGAGGTCTATAAGGACACCGAACTGCAGGATTACATCGAGAGCAGCGCCATCTATGACCTGCTTGAGCACGATCTGATCCCTACCTTTTATGACCGCAGTGTGGATGATGTCCCACGGGAATGGACTGCCCGGATGAAGTCCTGTATCGCCACACTGAACCCTGCCTTCAGCATGGCGCGGACGGTCAAGGACTACACCGAGAGTTTCTACCAGCCGGCGCTGGAGCAGCACCGTGCCCTCGCCGCCGACCAGTACCATGCCGGACGTGAGGTCGCGCAGTGGCTGGGGAATCTGAAAAACCATTGGAACACCCTGGCTATCGGTGACATCGTCGCCAACGGTAATGACACGGAGTTCAAAGTTGGCGATACCATGCACGTTGTGGTCGAGGTCTTCCTCGGTGAGATCACACCGGCTGATGTGGCGGTGCAGTTGTTCGAGGGTGTGCTTGATGCGGAGAGCGTGATCAGCGATGGCCAGCCGCACCGTATGATGCGCGTAGACGATGGGGCACGCGGTAAGGGCTGGCACCAGTTCCGGGTGGATGTTCCCTGCCTGGTCACCGGGCGGCATGGCTACACGGTACGTGTGGTGCCCCACTACAAGGGCTGGGAGAATACGCTGCGATTTGGCCTGATCCGCTGGGCGCAGGTCTGATCCGATCTACGACAACTTCCTGCCTATCGGACGGCGGGAGGGGGGCTGCATGACACGGCACCTCTCTCGCCGTTTTCAATTGTTCTGGCAGAAACCCTGCCCGGTTACCCCTTCAAACCTGCTACCAACCTGCTGATAATACTCTGTGCCGGTCGGAATTGAGGCCTGTATATAGCCTGGCCCGGGCCATAGTACCCCCATATATAGGGTCTGTGCCGGCCATCATCCGAACCTGTGTTTCGCTCGCCTGTTCTGAACCTTGGGCCAACCTTTTTAACATCGGCAGACCTTAAAGAATGCCAGATTTTAAGGCATCAGGATTGATTGTGCTGTGTGGTTTCGGTTATGATGAGGGCAATTGGTTGCAGGGCGGAAGCACCCCACCGGATGTGGATTTCCGCCCTTTTGTGCCCTATCCACCTTGCCACGAGGCCCATGGTTCACAATCAACCGCACGACCCGGCGACCATATGGCAGACGGCCCTCGGAGAACTGCAATTGCAACTCCCCCGGGAGACGTTCAATACATGGCTGCGTGGCGCCCGCTTCCTCTCACACGAAGGTGGAAGGTACACCATCGGCGTCGAGAACGTCTATGCGCGCGAATGGCTGGATCAGCGCCTGCGAAAGGCCATCACGCGGACGCTGGGACAGGTGGCGAGGCAGCCCGTTGAAGTGGAGTTCGTCCTGTTCAAGCCTCCGCACCCTGCCGCGGAACCCGCTGGAGCGGGGCCGCTGCTCCCCCGGCAGGAAGAGCCACGACCGACTCCTTTCTACGAACCGCTGCCCTATGCGGAAACCCGCCTGAACCCGGGTATGACGTTTGAGGCGTTTGCGCTCGGTTCGTGTAACCGCATGGCACATGCGGCGGCGCTGGCGATTGTCGAAGCGCCCGCCACGCAGTTCAACCCGCTTGTTATCCAGGCCGGGGTCGGGCTGGGCAAGTCACACCTGCTGCACGCTGTCGGTAACGCACTCGCCGCGCAAGGGCTGCAGGTGCTCTACACCTCCGCCGAGACGTTTACCAACGAACTGATCGGCGCGATCCAGTCCCATCGGACGGCGGACTTCCGCGGGCGTTACCGTTCGCTGGATGTTCTGCTTGTGGACGATGCTCAGTTTCTTGCGGGGAAGGAATCCTCACAGGAGGAGTTCTTCCACACGTTTGAGGCGCTGTATCACGCCGGAGGACAGGTAGTGCTGGCATTGAACCGTGCGCCCTCAGCCGTGCCGAAGCTCGATCCACGTCTGCGTTCGCGCTTTGAGGGCGGATTGGTGGTCGAACTCGACGCGCCTGATTACCTCACCCGGCTCGATATCCTCGATATCCGGCTGCGCCAGCGTGGGTTCACTGATCGTGTCCCGGATCAGGTGCTTGAGGTGCTGGCGGAACAGGTTTCAGGCAGTATGCGCGATCTTGAAGGGGCGCTGAATCGTCTGCTGGCCGCCATGCTCGTTTCACACGGGGCGCCGGCGGCCCATCTGCTGGAATCCGTCCTCAGCCCCGGTGGGGCGACCCCGGCGGTACTTACTCTGCAGGATATCGTCCTTGCTGTCACGGACTACTACGGCCTTGCTCCGGAAGCGATAGCCGGGCGTGATCGCAGCCGGGATGTCTCGATTGCGCGGCAGGTGGTGATGTACCTCGCCCGTACCGAACTTGATCTGTCTCTCCCGCAGATCGGCAGCGAACTGGGCGGACGCAACCACTCGACAGTATTGTACAGTTGCGAGCGTGTCGCCGAGATGGTGCGTGCCAATACACATCTGCGCCAGCAGGTACTGGCAATCACCGACAGCCTGCGCCGTGCCCGCAGTGCCGAACCTGTCCGCCAGGTTTTGCGCTGATACTGGCTGCTCTGCATCTTTCATTCACCCCACGAACCGTTATACTATCAGCAACATATCCACTCTACCTGAAAGCGGGGCGACGTGTCCTATCTGATCGGTGCAGACCTCGGCGGCACCCGTATCCGGGCCGCGCTGTTTGACCAGAATGCCGTGCTGCTCGAACGGGTTGAGCAGCCAACGCGCGCCAGCGAAGGGGCCAGCGCGGTAATGGCGCGGGTTGCGGAGTCGATAGAGCAGGTGCTCCCGGATGAGCCGGGCGACGTCGTGGGGATCGGGCTCTCTTCCCCCGGCCCACTCGATCCGGTAACCGGACGCACGTTTACCACACCGAACCTGCCCTTCAGCAACCTTCCTATCCGTGACATCCTTGAGCAGGCAACCGGGCTGCGTGTGGCGGTCGGCAATGACGCTGACCTCGCGGCGCTGGCGGAATACACACTGGGTGCAGGCAAGGGCACCCGCACGATGGTCTATATGACCATCAGCACGGGGATCGGATCCGGACTGATCATCAATGGGCAACTCCATACGGGGCGCGGGCAGGCAGGTGAACTCGGCTTCATCTCCATCGCACCCGGCGATCCAATCAGTGGGCCGGATCGTAAGGGGTACCTTGAGAACATCGCGTCAGGCCCGGCTCTCGCGCGGGTTGCACGAGAGCGGATCGCGGCGGGTGAAGCCTCGCTGATCCGCGACATGGTCAGTGGTGATGTTGCGGCGATCACCGGGAAGACGGTCGGTGAGGCGGCCCGGCAGGGTGACCGGCTGGCGCGTGAGGTGATCGCCCAGGCAGGCCGCTACATCGGGATCGGTATCAGCTCGGTGCTGGTGATGCTGCATCCGGATATGGTCGTGCTCGGCGGGGCGGTCTCGCTGCTGGGCGATCTGCTCTTTGAGCCGATCCGGGAGGCGGTACGCGAATATGCCGTTGACCCGATCTACTGGCGCGAGACACCCATCGTGCCGGCGCAGTTGGGCGACGATGTCGCACTGATCGGTGCGGCGCTGCTGGCGAAACTGCGCTTCATCGACGAACCGGGCCGAGGCCGCTGAACCCCACCTCACTCCTTGAAACGGTCTTCGCTGCTCCGGCGGAACTCCATCAGCAGGGGGGTGCCGAAGAAGGGATAGGCTTCACGGATCTGGTTCTCCAGGTATCGCTCATACGAGAAGTGCACGATCTGTGGGTCGTTGACGTGGAACAGGAACTTGGGCGGATCCACCGCGACCTGGCTGGCGTAGCGGATCTTCAGCCGCTTACCCTGCTTGCTTGGCGGGGCCTGCGCCTCGACTGCCTTACGCACGATCTGGTTCAGCTCTGAGGTGCTCAGGCGATGGAAACGCTCTTCCACGATTCGCTTCGCCATCGGGATCACCTCGCTGACGCGCTGGCCGGTCTTTGCCGAGATGAACAGCACCGGCACGTAAGGCAGGAACTTGAGCGTGTCACGCACCTGCGCCTCGTATTCCAGGATGGTGTAGCTGTCCTTCTCGATCGCGTCCCACTTGTTCACCAGCACGATCACGCTCTTGTATGCCTCGGTGATGTAACCGGCAACGTGGGCATCCTGCAGCGTGATACCCTCAATCGCGTCGATCAGCAGCAGGCAGACATCCGCCCGCTTGATCGACTGGAGCGCCCGGATCACGCTGTAGCGCTCAATCCCGCGTTCGATCTTCCCACGGCGGCGGATACCTGCCGTGTCGATCAGGGTGATCGCCTCGCCGAAATAGGTGAGCTTCGTATCGATCGGGTCGCGGGTGGTGCCGGCGACCGGGCTCACGATCACACGCTCCTGGCCCAGCAGGCGGTTCAGTAGCGACGACTTCCCGACGTTGGGCCGTCCCAGGATGGCGATCTTGAGTGAGTCGTCCTCGGTTTCGTCCTCCGGGCGCTGGCGAGGCAGCGAGTGCACGATCTCATCCAGCAGGTCACCGATATTCATCCCCTGCAGGCCTGATACGCCGATCACCGGGCCCAGCCCCAGTTCGTAGAAATCCACTGCCATCTGCCGCTGTGCAACGTTGTCACCCTTGTTCGCGGCGACAATCACGGGCTTATCAGTACGCCGCAGGATGTCCGCGACCTCCTCGTCCGCCGCCGTGATCCCGGTGCGTATGTCCACCACCAGCACAATCACGTCCGCATCCTCGATGGCGATCTCCGCCTGGGCGCGAATCTCACGGATGAAGGCCGCGGAGTCCTCTGACAGAGGTACCTCCAGGCCTTTTTCAATTGGCAGCAGGGCCTCAATACCGCCCGTATCGACCAGCATAAACCCGACGCCTGTCCATTCGGCTTCGGCGTACTGCCTGTCGCGGGTAGTGCCCGCCTTCTCATGGACGGCGGCAAGATTCTGCCCGGTCAGGCGGTTGAATAATGTGGATTTGCCGACGTTGGGCCGCCCGACAAGGGCAACAGTTGGATAATACGCCATCAGAACTCCCGATAAATCAGGCAAGCAGAAACACGGCGCGCCTGTATTGCGCGCCGGCTCCCGGAAAGGTTAAGCTGAATCAGTGGGACGATTATACCGTGCTTCAGGGTGAATTTGATGGTGTTGCGGTCAGGCCATCGGCACTGTTCAGCCCCTCCGGCAGGATTTGCACCTCGACGGTGGCCGGGAGGAGCGACTCCAGTACGATCTGTTCACGCGCAATCGTGCCCAGCACCGGAACCTGATACGAGCCAATCGCCAGATCCCGGACGTTCGCCCGGATGATCACGTCGGTAGTCGAGAGTTCATCCAGCACCGGGATTGGCCCGGAGAGGAACACCTCGACTTCACCCGGTGTGACGGTCGCTTCCAGCCCATTTGCCAGCCCGATCACGGTGACCGGCACCACAATGGAGCGACCGCCCTGCTGCGCGGAGATCGAGATGGCGACCTGTACGGTACCAGGCTGCGCAGACACGCCCTGGGGCAGGTTCAACCCGACCTCGATGCTCAGGTCGCCCTTGAGGTTCGTCAGATCGACGGGTTGCGTCTCGATGAGTGGGGGCAGGGTGCTGATCAGCGCCGGATCACCCTGGATCGTGATGACTGATGGCGAAACGGCGGGGCTGGTGACGAAATAGCCTCGCGCTGGCTGCCCGACGGTCACTACGCGCACGGCAACATCCTTGAAGCCCGCAATCTGTACCACCGGCAGGTTTACTTCGACTGTCTCAGTGCGCAGGGTCAGGCCTTCGACAGGCTGTCCATCCCTGTCAATCGGCTGGACGCGCAGCGTGGTGTCCAGGTCTTCGCGCAGATCGGTGACATCAGCGACGGCGCGCAGTTTGTCAACGCTCTGGACAAGCGTCTCCGGCCCGGTGATAGTTACCGTGGCGGGTGCAATAGTTGGCGCTTCGGTGCGGTAGCCGAGCGGTGTGCGCCCGGTCTGCTCGAACGTGACAGCCATAGTACGGTTGATCTCGCGTTCGAGGGTCACCCTGATCTGCCCGGGGTTGGCCGAAACAGCCACCGCCCGCGCAAAGACCTCCATCTGCAGTTCCACCTGATGGGTTCCCGGCCCGAGGCCGCGCAAATCCGCGGTAACAGAAACATCTTCCGTGGAGAGTGACTGCCAGGTATCCGTCTGGGCGCGCAGGCGCAGGCGGGTTTCGGCAGGGAGTTCGTTGATGATCACCAGCCCCGCATCCGGCGCGATCACCTGGATCGGGACGGCGGCGGTCATCTGGCGTTCTTCCACCGGGTTCTGCTCCTGGCTGGCCACGATCCACAGCGTCATCGCCAGCACCAGCGAGAGCAGGAGCGTCCAGATATTACGGCCCAGCCAATTCAGAATTGCTTTCATCATAGCCTTCAGCCACAATCCCCTGCTCAGATTACCGAATCCAGCAATCCGATGCGCCGCAGAGTGCGTTGGATGCCACTCAGAAGTGCCGTCATCCCGCTCCGCTGCGGTGGCTTGATGTACTCGGACAGGATCAGCACCAGGCGCTCGTAATCTACCCCCCGGATGAAGCGCCGCCCCTCGACCACCGAGATACGCCCCGTTTCTTCAGAGACGACCACCACGACCGCGTCACTCACCTCCGAAAGACCAAGTGCCGAGCGGTGACGCAGACCCATCGAGCGGTCAGGCAGCCTGCGTGCTCCGGAGACTGGAAGGGTGCAGGCGCCCGCCACAATACGCTCTCCACGGATGATGATCGCCCCATCATGGAGCGGCGTGTTCGGGAAGAAACTCGTCTGGAGCAGGGCGCTGGTGACGATTGAATCCATCCGTACCCCGGAGTCTATGTATTCCTGCAGGCCGGTATCCCGCTCGATGACCATCAGCGCGCCGTGCCGCTGCCGGGAGAGGCTGCGTGCAGCGTCCGCGATCTCCTGCACCAGCACGTTGCGGTTCGCCTCGCTCAGGGAGCTGGCACCACCCAGCAGGCCGATGCGTCCGAGCTGGTCGAGCCAGCGCCGCAGGTCGTCCTGAAAAATCACCGGGACAGCAATGATCAGTGCGGTAAGAGTATTCCGCAGCAGCCATGAAAACGCCTGCAGGTTCAGTACGCCAGAGAGCGCCCAGATACCGATCAGAAAGATGATGATGCCGCGCAGCAGCGTCGCGGCACGGGTGCCCCGCACCAGCTTGAGGATCAGGAAGACGATCGACCCGACGAGAAAGACGTCAAGGAAGTTCTGCCAGTTTTGCGGGAAGTTCTGTAGCGTCCAGAGGATTTCTTGCAGGCCCACAGGCAGTTATCCGGAAGTATTCGAGGCTCAGGGTTGTCCGGCGCACACAAGCCCACGCGCTGGGCAGATTGTCAGATGTTCTGTCATGCCGCGGAGTATCCTCGCGCCAGCAGCTAACCGGAGATGCTGCCCCCTGCTGAAGCGTTGATCTGCTCAAGCAGTTCCTGGTACTGGGCGACATCCGGTGGGTTCATCGAAATGATCTTGCGGATCGTCTGCGCGGCGGTAGCGTAATCTCCCGCATCGAGCAGCATCTCGCCAAGCGCATCCAACTGGGCGACGGCATCGGTCGTCCGGCCCTGGTGCTGGTAGACCTGTGCCAGCCGCTGCCGGAGTTGAATCTCGTCCGGGTG
>JADZAD010000224.1 GCA_020852775.1 Anaerolineae bacterium | reverse complement strand
TGCCGCTGCTGTGCTGCAGGAAGGCGATGCTTTCCCCACCGATGGCGGCCGGATCGGGCAGGATTTCCTCACCACCATTGGCGTGAACATCCGCGGTGGTGACGACCCGGCCTCCCACTGGCGCGAGCAGTTCCGCCAGTTCCGGCTCCAGTTCGGGCAGAGTGATCACGACCTTCACCCCGGCGTGCTCGACGAGCAGCCGGACACGCTCGCGGTAAATCTCCGGATCGAGCTTCTCGGAAAGGAAGGGGAAGATCGAGGGCACCGCGCCCAGGTAGAGTGCACCCCAGAAGCCGAACAGCAGGTCCAGCGAATGCCGCATCACCAGCACCACGAGGTCGCCCGGGGTGATGCCAATACCCGCAAGCAGGCCAGCGTAGCGGAGCGCCCCGGCATGAAATGCCGCGGCATCGATGCGAGTCTCGCCACCGTCCTCGGCGATGAACACCAGTGTGGGGTGGGCCGGATGCTCGTGGGCACGCCGGAGCACCGGCTCGACGAGCGAGTGGGCGGGGGTAGCCATGCGAATCAGCCGGCCAGCACGCGGCTGGCCATCTGCTCCAGCGTGTCCATGTTGGCGACGGTCAGGTCGGTATCCGGGATGTATACGTTGAAGGCAGTTTCGACGAACACCCCCACCTGCGCCAGCGAGAACGAGTCAATCAGGCCACCGGTGATCAGCGCCTCGTCGTCCTGCAGCGGATAGGAGGGGTTGTTGAGCAGTTCCTTCAGGATGAAGTCACGCAGTTGCAGTTTCACGTCTTCGCGGCTGAGGGCCATGGTCGATGTCCTTTAAGGCTACAGGATTGCGAACTTTTGTACCCCTAGAATCCCTGATAGACAAACGTGGGGACGTTCAGATAAGTCTGTGAGACGAGAAAGACCGCGAGGATCACGCCCGCCAGCAGCCCCGCCTGCACCAGACGCGGCCAGCGCAGGAAGACCAGTTCGCCGGAATGAGCCTGGAGCGCATCCAACGCCAGCGCGGGTACCAGCATGGCGGTGACGCCTGCCAGCCCCATCCACGAGGTCGAGGGGAGCAACGGCCAGTTCGTTGCCAGCGCCGCGAGGAATCGGCCAGCCTCCGGAAGCGAGGCGCGGAAGGGCAGCCACGCGAGCGCCGCCAGCACAAAGACGACCAGCGCGCCGGCGACCTGGCGCCAGCGGGGCAGCTTCTGCACCGGGATGAGCGGCCCACGCAGCGAAGGGATGCGCTCAACGACCTGATAGATTCCGTGCAGCAGCCCCCAGATCAGCATGTGCAGCGCGGCCTCATGCCAAAGCGCGCTGACGAGCATCGTCACGATCGGTGGGACGATCAGGTTGGCGATGTTGCCACGGGAGGGGTTGCGCCGCAGCAGCGCGCGGCTGATTGGCAGATAGATGTAGTCGCGCAGCCAGTTCGACAGGCTGATGTGCCAGCGGTTCCAGAACTCGGTGAAATTGCGCGAGAAATACGGCGCCTCGAAGTTTGGTGAGAGCTCGATCCCGATCAGGCCGCTGACGCCGCGCGCGATGCTGGTATACCCGGCGAAGTCGTTGTAGATGGCAAATGCATACGCCACGAGCCAGGCCATCAGCGCGAGTGGAGAGGATGATGACGGATCCTGCAATACGCTTGTGGGCGCGAGCGCCGTAAACGCGTTGGCGAGGATCATTTTGCGGACCAGCCCGACCACTATCCGGGTGAAGTTCTCGGCGATGGCGCGGTTATCGACCCGGCGGGGCTGTGCCAGCAGCGGCAGAAAGGTGCGGGCACGCTCAATCGGGCCGGAGGTCAGTTTGGGGAAATACGCGAAGTACAGCGCGAAATCCACCGGTCGGGTGGAAGCCTGCGTCTGCTTCCGCGAGACATCGACGAGGTAGGAGATCGCCTGTACCACGGTGAATGACAACCCGACCGGCAGCAGGATCGCCAGCGCGCCCGGCTCACCGGAGGAGTTCAGCCGCGCTGTGAACTGGGCGACGAAGTAACCTGCGTATTTCAGGAAGGCCAGCACGGCCAGATTAAACCCGATCCCGATCCACAGCAGGGCCTTCTTCCTGCGCTCTGCCTGTTCCAGCCAGCGGGCCAGCCAGTAGTTGACGAGCGTCATCACCACGAGTATCGCGCTGAACTGCCACGTGAAGGTCAGGTAGAAGACGTAGGAGGCTGTGAGCAGCCAGGCATTCTGAAACCGGTGCGGCAGGATGTAATACACCGCCAGTACGAGGAGCACGAATCCGGCGAAGGTCAGTGTCGTGATTGACATCGTTCAGCGGCCTGTTCTTCCGTGGAATAGGTCATGGAGCAGCATCGGTTAACTCCTCCGCGAGGCGCTCACCCAGCCAGCGGCTGAGGTGCGAGGCGCCGTCAGTGTTGAGGTGATCGAAATCCGCCCATTCTTCGTCAGGAAAGGGGCCGGCATCCATGCCGTTCAGGTAGAGCGCCCCACTGGCCGCGACTCGCTCCCGCAGGGGCTGGCTGAACAGCACTGGATACGCTTCCTTGCCACCACTGAATACCGCGATGGTTGCATCCGGAAGAGGGACTTCAATGACGATGACGCGAAGATTCTCGTTCTGCAAGCTGAGAATTTGGTCGAGACCTGCCAGCCTCTCCGGAGAGGGGCGGTAGTCTCCCAGAGCGTCATAGAACTCAGGAAGAATAGCTCGATCGGGGAGTATGGGGCCGACGTTATTACCGAATGGGACGACGCGGAAGCCGTCTTCACGCGTGGCGGCGGCAGCGTCCTGACGGGTGCGCCACTCGGCCTCACTCAGCCGCGCCCGGAATGTCAGGTAATAGCCGTAAGCGGCAGAGTGCTCCGTCAGCCACCCCGACAGGGTGAAAGTCCCCAGGCGGTAGCGGATCCAGGGGTTCTGCTGGAATACCCATGAGACCCGGTTGATCAGCGATCCCTCGTATTCGGCGAGATCGCGCACGCTCAAGCCATAGATAACTACACGGGGGCTGGTTTCACGGATAGCCAGCTCTGCAAGCGTCGCGGCTTCAGCGCTGGTGATCACCTGGACACCGAAATTGAAACAATCGAGGGGCTGCCCACCAGCTTCGAGGTAGGCTGCCCGGAGTTTCTCGGGGTCAATGCCAGCCCAGGTCTGCGAGCTGCCCATGATAATACAGTTCAGTTCGGGGTGCGCGCGCTGGTAGCGGATGAAGTTCTGATACTGGACTTCAAACTGTGCGTGTCCTGTCCCTCTGCTCGGAGGGGGGAGCAGGGCCTGCAGCGCGGGAATCCGCAGCAACCCTTCGAGCAGCCCCAGGCTGGTGGCCAGTAGAAGCAGCGCAAGGGCAGGGGTCAGGCCAAAGGGCCATGTAATCTGGAGAGTCGGGCGCTGCTCGTCCATATCATTTCACCAGTTGTGTGGCAAGCTAGCTGCCCAGCCAGCGGCTGAAATGTTCAGCGCCATCGACATTCAGATGGGTGAAATCCGCCCATTCGGAAGCGGAGAAGGGGCCGGCCTCCATGCCGTCAATATAGAGCGCCCCGCTCGCAGTGACCCGCTCACGCAACGGCCCGCTGAAAAGGCGCTGGTACGCCTCGCGTCCACCGCCAAAGACCTCTCAGGTAGCATCCGGCAGGGGCATCTCCACGATCACGACGGTGACGCCTTCCGTCTGCAGATTGAGCACTTCATCCAGCCCGGCGAGCCGGGTTGGCGAGGGGTGGTAATCGACCAGCGGGCCCGTGACTTCCGGCACGAATTCAGTGGGTGCATCCGGCCCGGCGTTATTGCTCAACGGTGCGACACGGAAGCCATCCGCCCGGGTAGCGTCAAAGGAACTCATCCGGGCATTCCATTCGTCGGCGCTGAGCATGGCGCGGGCCGTCAGGTAATAGCCATACGCGGCGGAGTGATCGGTAAGCCATCCGGGCACAGAGAAGATCCCCAGCCGGTAGCGAATCCACGGATTAGCCTGAAAAGCACGGGTCACCAGGTCTATCTGAGGGCCATTGTACTCTGCGAGGTCGCGCGCGCTGACTCCGTAGATCAGAACATCAGGGTAGGCGGCATCCTGCATGAGCCGAAATACTCCGCCTGCCTCTGCACCTGTAATCCCCTGTACCCCGAAGTTGAAGCACTTCAGTGTGCTCCCGGCTGCCTGCACATAGCCCTCCGCCAGAGCCTGCGGGTTGAACCCCGAATCGACCATTGAACTGCCGATGGCGACACAGTTGATCGGAGCGCCTGTCTCGATGTACTCCAGCAGAATCTGGCGCTTGACCTCGAACTGAGCCAACCCGGTGCCGGTGCTGGGAGGGGGAAGGACGGCCTGCACAGCAGGGATACGCAGAATGCTCTCGGCCAGCCCCAGCCCGAGGGCAAGGAGCAAGAGCGCGAGAGCAAGCGTCTGACCG
>JADZAD010000223.1 GCA_020852775.1 Anaerolineae bacterium | reverse complement strand
GCTCGCTTCATCATTGATTCAGTGAGCGGCCCGCTGAACATCTCCGGGAAGAGCGTAAAGATGTCGATATGCATGGCGGTCTACGGGCGCTCTGGCGCTGTCCAGCGGTCGAATTGCAGTGCTCCGCCCCGCACGGGATAGGCGGTGACGTCCGGCTGGATAGCCAGCGCCCGTGCATACGCATAAAGCGGGATCAGGGGCATCTCACCCTCCGCACCAAACAACGCCTTCGCGGCGTTCGCATAAAGGGCGGCACGCTCATCACCATCGGTGGTGCTCAACGCCATCTGCAGGGCGGTATCCGCCTCACCACAGTCACGGGACTGCCCGAGAAACGCCTCCGGGAACAGTTCGCGGCAGCCCGCGATCTCTGCCAGCCAGTGACCTGCGTCATAACGATCTGCCTGCCAGTTCAGCACGATAATTGCTGCGCGCGCGCGTTCCAGCCCTTCCGGCGGGGCGCTGGCAGCGCGCACCACGTCAACCAGCGGGGCCTGCTCGACGACGAAGATGTCCGCCGGGCAGCCCAGCGCGGCGCTCCATCCTGCGGTGAGATGCTCGGCGACAGCGCGCGAAAGGTCGGAGTCGTCTATCAGCACCGTGACCTGCGGGAAGCGCATACACGCCGTGAAGCCTGCATCTGCCAGTACCGTCTGCGCCTGTGCAGGATCATAGCCCGGCCATGTGCCATCCGTGAGCGGCGCACCTGCCATACCCGGTGGTGGCAGATAGGGCAGGGGCTGGCCGAGCGCCCCTACCGGAGTCAGCACCTGATCGATCAGCGCCTGCCGGTCGGTGGCCAGTGCGAACGCCTGGCGCACTCCTGGATTACCAAAAGGAAAAGACTCATAAGAGAATACTGCCATACTGGCTGCCGGGAGGGCCATCAGGCGGGTTGCAGGGCTGGCTGGCGCCCTGTCAAGTGACAGCGCCGCGAGTTCGCCGCTTTCGAATCCGTTCACCGCATCCGGCACGAAGCTCACCTGCACTACGCTGACGTTCCCCGTGATTGATGTGGGCCAGAACTGGTTACGCACCAGCGTGTAGCCTTCTTCCGCCGGGATGCCGGGCTGCATCGCGAACCGCCCGCTCGTCCAGATTACATCCGGCGCCGTCCAGTTATCACCGGCCTCCGTGATGAGGTCCGCCGGGGCCGGACGGAATACCGGCATAGCCAGCAAATCCGGCAGGTTGGCCGCCGGGCTGCTGACCCGCACCTCGACCGCCACGTCATTCAGCACCCGCGCACCGAACTGCGAATCGATCACCTCCTGAGTGATCTTCTCCGGGGCGAGCCCGCGGATCGCCGCACAGCCCGCGACCACTTCAACGGCTGCACCAAGTGGGGCGGCTGTATCTGCGCTGCAGGCGCGCAGCAGGCCCGCGACTACGTCACCTGCTGTGACAGGACGGACTTTCTCCATCTGCCCTGTATCGGGGTTGATCCGCACCCAGAAGATGTCGTCACGCAGGAAGATCGTCCATGTAAGGCCATCCTCCGATACCTCCCAGTCATGTGCCAGCTCCATCTCGACCAGCCCGGTGTCCGCGTCGAGGCGTGTCAGCCCGACAAACAGGTTCTCCACGAGGTCGTTCCCGCTGGCATCTGGCGGGCTGAGGCGTGCCGGGTCGATAGTCAGCGGGGCGGGCGACAGGTTGACCCTGGCGATCACCAGTCCGGTGTCCTGCGGTGTTCCTTCCGCCGGGGCGAGAGTACCGGCCTGTGCCGGCCCCGGGCTGACAATCGGGCCGGGTTCCGGGGTGGGCACGGCGGGCATCCCGAAATCACAGGCAGCCAGCAGCAGGGCCACCACCAGGCTGGCCGCTGTGATGATCACGCAGTGGTTAGCTGCCTGGCGTAAGTTCAAGTACCATTTCAATCTGGCAGAGGCTTTCATAGAAACCATACTCCAGCAGAAGAGGCAGGACAGGGTCGTCTTCCGCAACATTGATAAACACCATCGGCGCGGCGCGCAGTTCATCGAGCAGGCGTGCAATCAGGCAGCGGGCGGTGTCCGCGTCAACGGATGCAAGGTCCAGCAGGCCCGCGCCGTATATATCTCCCCCGTACAGGCAGATGCCGCGGATCTGCCCCGCCGGGGCTCTGGCCGCTAACCCGTTGATCTCTCTGAGTAGCAGGGGCATGGTGGCCAGGTCACGCTGCCACGGGCGTTCTGGCGCCGGGAGCGCCTCCAGTGCGTTAATGGCGCTCTCCGGGGCAATCACGCTGATCCGCACCCCAGCCGCGCCGTCAGGAGGTTCATACGGCGCGTTCCTGTCCCGGTTCAGCACCAGCAGTTGCCGGTGTGCCCTGAAACCGAGTGACTGATACAGGTTGTATGCGATCAGGTTCTCGCGGATGACCTCAAGCTGGATGCGCCGGATTGACAGCCGCCGGGCATGGTGGATCAGCGCATCCATAATCTGGCGGCCCACACCCTGTCCGCGCCACGCCGGGATCACGCCCATCCCGCCGATCCATGCACGTATTCCCCGTATCCCCAGCAGCCCCATCCCGACGATCTCGCTGCCGCTGCGGGCGACCACAGAGGCTTCCGGCTGCACGCTCTCATGCTCGACCAGTTCGGCAAAACCCGCCTGGCTTAACTGGATGGGAACATAATAGTCCGCATAGGCATGGTTGATCGCTTCGACAAGGGCGGCACGAGGCACATCATCGAGGCTGTGAAGCGTCACAGGGGAGTTCATAAAGGAATACTAGCATGCTCCAGAGAGGGTGACAACCGCATGCACGTTGGGTAATGGGCGCGCTATACTTGCCCGCAGCACTGATGTTGCGAACGGACTGGAGAAAACCTGATGCCTGACTATGACCGTGAACGCCGTGCCGCGCGGGAAGCCGCCCGTGCCGCCGGGAAGCTCTGCCGCACTATCCGTGCCGAGCTTCTCGCTACCCCGCAGCAGGTTGAGAAGGCCGGGCGTGAGCCCGTGACGCTGGCGGACTTCAGTTCACAGGCTGTGATCCTGAGTCAGCTTGCGGCGCAGTTCCCGGGGGATGCGGTCTTTGCCGAGGAACGGGGCGCAGATTTCGAGGCGCTCCTCAGTGCCGCACAGCGCGAGCAGATTCTGCGCTATGTCGGGCAGGGGCCTGGCCGGGCGGTCAGCATCGCGGAGGTCACCGACTGGCTGGATTTCGGGCGCGGGGCGCAGGCCACGCGTGCCTGGGCGGTTGACCCGATCGATGGGACAAAGGGATTCATCCGGGGCGACCAGTTCGCTATCGCTATCGGCCTGATCGTCGATGGTGAGGCCGTGGTGAGCGCGTTGGCCTGTCCGCTGCTTTC
>JADZAD010000222.1 GCA_020852775.1 Anaerolineae bacterium | reverse complement strand
ACCCGGATATAATGAACTCGTGGCGCGGAGCCCTTCCGTGCCGCCGCTCTGGTTCTCCATCCCCTATACCCAGTGGAAAGCAGGCATTACCCGATGGCATCCCCCGCGATCAGTGTAAACGTCGAACAGGCCCGCCGTATGGCCGAACGCTTCGTCCAGCTTGGCTGGCAGCGCCAGGACAACGCCCGCCCCGCGCGTGAAGAGCCCCCCGCAGCCAGCACCGATCACCTCATCGACTACTTCTTCTACACCTCGATGCTGCTCTTCGACTTCAAGAACATGGAACACACCTACCCCGATGGGACGTACATCAAGGGGACGGATGTGTTTATCGCTCTGTGCCAGCGCGCCATGCACCGCAATCCCGACTGGTTTACCGCGCAGAACTTCGCCGCGCTGAGTGACGAGGACTACCTGCGCGCCTTCTCCTTCTCCGACGACCCGTCGAAGCCGGATGTGATCCGCATGCCGGAGCGCATCGCGGTGCTGCGCGACGCAGCAAAGCTGCTGTTGGGGCGCTACGGAGGCAAGGCCAGCGGGATGCTCGCCGAGCACCCTACCCTGCGCCACGACCCCACGACGGGTAAGCCCGGCCTGCTCGATGTGATCCGTGACTTCCGGGGCTTTGACGATCCACTTTACAAGAAGGTGTTCGTCTTTCTCAAGTCGCTCGACATCCGCGACATCTGGAAGCCCGCCGATCCGGAGAACGTGATGATGCCGGTGGACTACCACGTGATCCGCATGGCGCTGCGCAACGGCGTGGTCACTGTGCACGACGAGGTGCTGGCGCAGAAGCTGCGCGAGGCCGCCCCCGCCACGCTGGAAGAGGAACAGCTTGTCCGCGAGGCCACGCTGGAAGCCTGCCACCAGATGGTGAAGTTCTCCGGCCTGACGACCTACTTCATCGACGACATTTACTGGCTGGTCGGGCGGAGCTGCTGCCATTACAATCGCCCGCCGCGCTGCGGCGCCTGTGACTTCAGCGACTGTTCGGTGCAGCCCGCGATGGGCTATACCTGCCCCGGCAAATGCCCGCTGGCGACGCACTGCCTGGGCGCGACCGACGAGGCCTACAAGACGCTGCTCGAACCGGCGATCGTCACGCAGTATTACTAAAGCGATTAGCGGTTAGCGATTAGCCTGTTCTGCCTTCCCTGACCGGTAAGCCCGGGCGAGGCTGGCTGCTGGTCGCTGGAGACTGGAGACTCCCCCTGTGACGCACGACATCGCTGTAACCAGCGTTCCTTCCATGGATGTGTACGTCGTCGATGACGTGCCCCAGCCCACCCTGCTCGGGAGCTGCGGCGTGTATATCGCCATCATGCTCGCCCGGCTGGGCGCGGATACCGTATACGCCGGCCCGGTCGGCGACGGCTTCGACCCGGCGGTACTCGCCCCGCTGCAGGCCGTCGGGCTGAATGTCCGCCTGACACGGATGCCCGGCCCGGTCGCTACCCTGCGCCTGATCGGGCACGCCAGCGGCCAGATTGACCGCGCCATCTATGACCCCGGTGCAGGCTACTCCTTTACCGCCGATCGGCTTGACCCCGCCTTCTGGGATTCCCGCGCCTACTGGCTGGGCACCGCCCCCTACCCGCTCCAATTGGCGGTGGCGGCGCGAGGGCATGCCACCGGTGTGCCCGTCTACCTGACCACACAGGGCGAGTTTGCGGGCAAATATGATGACCTGGCGAAGCTGATCCCCGATCTCAGCCTGCTCTTCACCAATACAGGTGAGCTGATCAACATCGGCTTCGGCGGGCTGGTGAAATCGTTACATACCCTGCGCGAGCTTAACCCATCGCTGCAGATGACCGTCACCCGTGGTAAGCGCGGCGCGTGGTTCATCGATGGCGATGAGATACACAGCATCCCGGCCTACCCGATGCCGGAAAGCATCAACGTGGTCGGCGCGGGGGACACCTTCGCCGGGACGTTTATCCACGGTGGCATCCGCGGGATGCCTATCGATGAGCGCCTGCGCTGCGCCGCCGCCGCCGCCGCGCTCAAGCTGCGCGGCTTCTCATACGGCGGGCAGCCCTCCGAAATGGAACTCGCCGCCTGGCTGGCGGAGATCCGCCCCCACCTGCCCGTCGAACAGGTGCGCTGGGGTGGTGCGGAAGCCGAAGCATGGTTCAGGGCCGAGGCCGATATCGTCGAGAAGCGATAGATCGCACCCCGGCCCCGCAAGGAAAGCGCACGAACGATGGCACAGTATTACACCGCCGGTGGCTTCACAATTGACGATACCGTGCTGCCCGGTGGCAATGTCCAGTGGAAAGCCCCCGGCGGCAACGCCCTGTATTCGGCGATCGGAGCACGCATCTGGGGCGCCGACGTCGGCATCCTCGCCCACATCGGCGAACGCTACCCGCAGGAGAACCTCGACCGGATCGCCGCCACCGGCATCGATGTGTCGCACATCCGGCGGCTGCCTGGCCCCGACCTGCACGTATGGGTGCTGCACGAGGGTGATGGGCGGCGGCAGATCATCTACCGGCTCGATTCGGGTAGCAACGACACGCTCGACCCGACCCCGGAGGACATCCCTGCCGATATCGCGAGCGCGAAAGCGGTGCATATCTGCCCGGTACTGGGCGTCTCGCAAACCGCGCTGATCGAGCACCTGCTGGCATATCGTAAACTGCAGCTCTCGCTCGACCTGATCGTGATCCCCGATCAGTTGGATGTGCACACCGGCCACCACCCGGAGCTGTGGCCTCGGCTCTCCGCCTTCCTGCCCAGCCGTGAGGAAGTCGCCGCGCTGTGCGCCTCAAGGACCCTGTCCGAGCAGATTGCCGAGCTCGGCCCGATTACGCCACCGCTTTTCACGATTAAGCTCGGCGGGCGGGGCAGCATCGTGCGTGACCCGGCGGACGGGCAGTTCTGGCACGTCCCGGTCTTCCCCGCGAACGTCCTCGATGCGACCGGCGCGGGCGATGCCTTCTGCGGCGGCTTCATGGTCGGCCTCGGTGAAACCGGCAGCCCGCTGGAAGCGGCGCTGCGCGGCACCGTCTCCGCCTCGTTTGTAATCCAGGATTTCGGCGGGCTGCACGCGCTTTCCGCCACCACCGCACAGGCCGAGCAGCGGCTGGCCACGCTGCGGGATGGCATCCGGCGCGTGTCGCTCGATGAGATACGTTCATGGTAAGGTACTTCACGAAAGGAACACCGTATGTCCAGCACTGACAAACCGACCGACCAGCGGACGCCGCAGATCAGTGACCGTGTGATCAACACGATCGAGACCGGCCACGTCCGCGAGCAGGTCTTCAGCCGCCCCGGGCTGCTGCGCGAGTTCAGCCCGAAGTTTGACGCTGCCACGCGTGAGGCGCTCTCCGAGGCTGCCGCGAAACACGCCACCGAGGTACATATCTTCGGCTGCGGCGACTCACATCATGCGGGGCTGACGACACGCATGGCCTTCCTGCACTGGGCAGGCCTGCACACCGAGGCCCACACCGCGCTTGACTTCTCACGCTATACCGCACCGTGGCTGCGCGTGAACAAGCCTGCCGCGCCGCTGGCTATCGGCATCTCGATCTCCGGCGAGGTCGTCCGCACCGTCGAGGGGATGTCGCTGGCGCGTGAGGCGGGCGCTTACACACTTGGTATCACCTGCCGCGCCGAATCCCGCCTGACAAAGCTGGCGGACGCCTTCGTCAACATCGAGACGCCGATGATGGACGCGCCGCGCATCCGTACCTATCTTGCCTCGCAGATCGCGCTCTACATGGCTGCCCTGCGCCTCGGTGAGGTTCGTGGGACATTGACTGCGAAGCAGGCGCAGGCGATCCGTGACGGCTTCCAGAAAGCCGCGGACGTCGGCGAAGCGACCCATCCCGCGATCAGCGAGACGTT
>JADZAD010000221.1 GCA_020852775.1 Anaerolineae bacterium | reverse complement strand
GCGACTCGGTCAACCTGACCGTCACCCTGGGCAAGCCGGTGGCGCTCGACCGCGGCGCGAAGTTCGCCATCCGTGAGGGCGGCCTCACCGTTGGCGCCGGTGTCATCACCGAGATTATCAAGTAAGGTCTGGGTTCATGTGGCGGCCCTGTGCCGCCACATAACGAGTTCTCTCGTGAGGGAGTGCAATGGCAAAGCAGAAGATCCGTATCCGTTTGAAGGCTTACGATCACCGCGTACTCGATGAGTCCGCTCGCCGCATTGTCGAATCGGCAGAGCGCACCGGTGCCCGCGTGGTAGGCCCAGTCCCGCTGCCGACGCGCATTGAGCGCTTCACGGTTCGCCGCTCAACGTTCATCGACAAGGACTCGCAGGAGCATTTCGAGATCCGCACCCACAAGCGCCTGATCGATGTGCTTGATCCGGACTCGAAGACGATTGATACCCTGACCCGGCTTAATCTGCCCGCCGGGGTTGATATCGAGATCAAGCTCTAAGACCTCGGACTCCGCGGATGGAGTTGCGGAGGTGTTCACTCACTGGTGCGCGGGCCGATCGGGCCGCGTACGCCACTAGAGGATATGGAAAACGGCTCTACAGGAGCCCGCTTCCTTGGGAGGATATGCCGGCATGATTAAAGGCATCATTGGCAAAAAGGTCGGTATGACCCAGGTGTTCCTGCCGGACGGAGTAGTCGTCCCGGTGACGGTTATCCAGGCAGGCCCTTGCTGGGTGACACAGGTCAAGACCGATGGGAAGGACGGCTACAA
Organism: Anaerolineae bacterium; assembly: GCA_020852775.1. Classification (GTDB taxonomy): domain Bacteria; phylum Chloroflexota; class Anaerolineae; order Aggregatilineales; family UBA3940; genus JADZAD01. The sequence continues at coordinate 5,351 of JADZAD010000221.1, read as the reverse complement.
CGCCGTGCAGCTCGGCTTCGAGGAAGTTGCGGGCAATGAACCTGACGCTGAAAAGCGCCGCCGCAAGATCGAACGCCGGATGACGAAGGCGACCCGCGGGCACCTCGGGCTGGTTGAACCCAGCGAGAAGCACCCGCGTCGCCGGCAACTGCTGGGGGCTGTCCCGGCGCTGCGCTACCTGCGCGAGTTCCGCGTAGAGGGGCTGGATGGCGTCGAGGAAGGCCAGCAGATCACCGTGAATGTGTTCAATACCGGTGAGCGTGTGGACGTGATCGGTACGACCAAGGGCCGTGGGTTCACGGGTAACATCAAGCGGCACGGGTTCAGACGGCAGCCGAAGACTCACGGCGCCTCTGACCGGGTGCGCCGCCCCGGCTCAATTGGCACAAACTCAACTCCGGGCTATGTGAAGAAGGGTCAGCGTATGGCAGGCCGCTCCGGTGGCGCCCGCATGACCTCCCAGAACCTCGAGGTGATTGTCGTGGATGAGGAACGCAACCTCATCGCCGTGAAGGGCAGCATCCCCGGGGCGAAGGGTGGCCTGGTCGTTGTCCGTCCCGCCAAGTAGGCCGGGCAGCGCCAGGGCAAGAAAGGTTACTGACGATGGCAATTACACTACCTGTACGTGATATGACCGGGCGCGAAGTTAAGCAGATTGAGCTTCCTGCGGATATCTTTGAGGCGCCGATCAACTCTGGCCTGATGCACCAGGCGCTTGTCAGGCAGCTGTCCAATGCCCGGCTGGGTACACACAGCACCAAGACCCGCGGCGAGGTTCACCGTACCAAGCAGAAGTGGTACCGCCAGAAGGGCACAGGCCGCGCGCGCCATGGCAGCCGCAACGCGCCGATCTTTGTTGGCGGTGGTATCGCCCACGGGCCCAAGCCGCATAAGTACATCAAGAATATGCCGACCAAGATGCGCCGCGCCGCGCTGCGCTCAGCCCTGTCGGCCAAGCTGGCGGAGAACGAAATCGTGCTCGTGGACCGGCTGGAGATGGCTACCCCGCGTACCCGCGATATGGCTGCCGCGCTGCAGAGCCTGGTGGGTGACCGCAGCGCACTGGTGCTGCTGTCCGGCGCTAATGAGAACGTCGAGCGCTCCATCAGCAACCTGGAGAATGCGCGTTACCTGCGCGCGATGTATCTGAATATCCGCGACCTGCTCAAGTATGACAGCGTCGTGGTGCCTCTGGATGCACTGGAGCAGATCACCGGGTGGCTGAGCGTCCAGAAGAGGAGTGAGTAGCGATGGCTGACATCCATCTGTACGACGTGATCCGTCGCCCGGTCGTCACTGAGAAGACCCAGGTGATGACCGACGAACAGAACGTGTATGCGTTCGAGGTCGATAAACGGGCGAACAAGGTTCAGATCCGGCAGGCTGTTGAGGAGATATTCGGCGTTTCTGTGCTCCGGGTGCGGACACTGGTGGTAGCCCCCAAGCAGGGGCGGCGTGCGCGCCGGGTGTTCATCCGTAAGCCGGCGTGGAAGAAGGCCTACGTGACGGTCGCGCCGGGACAGTCAATAGACCTGTTCGGTGTATAGTCCGGCTGGCTCAGGCCGCCGCCATGTAAGCGGGCAGCGCCCTGGCACGACAGAATTTCTGAGGATCAGACATGCCTATTAAGAACTATAAGCCTACATCACCGGGCCGCCGTGACATGACCGGGCATACGTTTGAGGATCTCACCTCAACGAAGCCCGTTCGCAGCCTTACCGAGGCGGTTCGTGGGAACGCAGGCCGGAACAACATGGGCCGGATTACCGTCCGCCATCGTGGTGGTGGGCACCGGCGCCGTTACCGCCTGCTGGACTTCAAGCGCAACAAGTTCGGTATCCCGGGGAAGGTTGCCACCCTGGAGTATGACCCGAACCGTTCGGCGCGTATCGCCCTCGTGGTCTATGCCGATGGCGAGAAGCGCTACATTGTTGCCCCGCTGGGGCTCAAGGTTGGTGACGTTATCACCAGCGGGCCCTCAGCCGATATCCGCCCCGGGAATGCGCTCCCTCTCAGCGACATCCCTGTGGGTACGGTTATCCACAATGTGGAACTGCATGTCGGGCGCGGCGGACAGATGGTGCGTGCTGCGGGTGCCTCTGCGCAGTTGCTGGCCAAGGAAGGTGACTACGCGACCATTCGTCTGCCAAGCGGTGAAATGCGCCTTGTGCGCCTCGACTGCATGGCGACGATTGGTCAGGTGGGTAACACCGACCACGGAAACGTGAAGCTCGGCAAGGCCGGTCGCAGGCGCTGGATGGGTTGGAGACCGTCCGTCCGCGGTATCGCGATGGACCCGTCATCTCACCCGCACGGTGGTGGTGAAGGCCGCTCGCCGATCGGTATGTCTGGCCCGAAGACCCCCTGGGGCAAACCGGCGCTGGGGAAGCGGACTCGCCGCAACAAGGAGACGCAGAAGTACATCGTGCGTCGCCGTGGAAAGCAGCGTCGTTAACTGTCATAGGTGAATTCTTGGGGTTCGTGCCCGAACGCGCTAAAATAGCTCGGCTTCAGACAGCCGAAAACAGGCAGGATGGGGCGGGTGCAGCCCGGTTGGAGGAACGATGTCACGCAGTCTGAAAAAGGGACCTTTTGTCAGCCTGAAGCTGCTGGCGAAGATTGACCGGATGAACCAGGCCGGGGACAAGAAGGTGATCCGCACCTGGAGCCGGGCGTCCACGATCTTCCCGCAGTTTGTCGGGCACACCATCGCGGTGCATGACGGCCGCCGCCACGTTCCCATCTACATCACAGAGAACATGGTCGGCCATAAGCTTGGCGAGTTTGCACCCACGCGTACCTTTCGCGGTCACTTCGCGAAAGAGAAGAAGGGACGGTAGTAATGGACGTCCGTGCAACAGCACAGCATCTGCCTATCTCGCCACAGAAGCTGCGCCTGGTCTGCGATCAGGTGCGTGGCATGGCCCCGGAGCGAGCAGCATCGGTGCTTTCGTATATGCCGCACAAGGGCGCCGAACTCCTGCTGAAGGTTGTCCGCAGCGCAATGGCGAATGCGGAGAATAACTTTGAGCTGGACACCGCCAACCTGGTGATTTCCCAGGTGTACGCGGATGAAGGCCCGCGCCGCTCCTGGCGCCGGTATGGGGCGCGCGGCCGCTTCAAGCCGGTCACGAAGCGCACGTCGCATGTGACGGTAGTTCTGAGTGATCGCGCCGCGGCAGCGGCTGCCAGCGAGGCAGAGGAGTAATCAATGGGACGTAAGGTACATCCAATCGGCTATCGCCTGGGTATCATCAAGCCGTGGACGGCCCGCTGGTATGCGCAGGGCCAGCAGTACGGTGAGATGCTGCATGAAGACTTCAGAATCCGTGAGCGGGTGATGAAGCTGCACGCGAATGCCGGTATCTCACACGTCAGCATCGAACGCTACCCGAACCAGGTGGTGATCACCCTGCATACGGCACGCCCCGGTATCGTCATCGGCCGCAAAGGGCAGGCGGTGAAGGACCTGCGTGTTGAGATGGAGCAGATGACGGGCAAGAAAGTCAAGGTCGAAGTCGAGGAAATCGCGGCGCCTGACATGAATGCCCAGCTTGTGGCAGAGAACATCGCCGGGCAGCTCGAACGGCGTATCAGCCACAGCCGCGCCGTCAAGCGCGCGATGACCCAGGCGATGCGCCAGGGCGCGCTGGGTGTGCGCTGCTCGGTGGCAGGCCGTCTGGCCGGTTCGGAAATGGCACGCCGTGAGGTCATGCATGAAGGCCGCGTCCCGCTGACCACCCTGCGCGCCGACATCGACTACGGCTTCGCGGAGGCGCTCACGACCTATGGCCGCATCGGTGTGAAGGTGTGGATCTACAAGGGTGAGGTGTTTGCCCCCGAAAAGAGTGAGACCGACGGGGTCTATATCAGCCAGTAAGCGCAGTAGAAGGCAGCAGGGGGGCGTGTTCCAGACCCGGGCCTGACGCGAGAATGTGGAGAACCCAAGATGTTGATGCCAAAACGTGTAAAGTACCGCAAGCAGTTTCGCGGTCGTATGACGGGGAAGGCAACACGCGGCAACAAGGTCGATTTCGGTGAGGTGGGGCTTGTTTCACTGGAGCCCGCCTGGATCACCAGCCGCCAGATCGAGACGGTACGCCGTACCATTACCCGCTACTTCAAGCGGCACGGCAAGGTGTACATCCGGATTTTCCCCGATAAGCCGGTCACCAAGAAGGCCGCGGAAACCCGTATGGGTAAGGGTAAGGGCGCGGTCGATCACTGGGTCGCCGTGGTCAAGCCGGGCCGCGTGATGTTCGAGGTCGCCGGTGTGGACTATGCAACCGCCCGGGAAGCGCTGACCCTGGCCAGCCATAAGCTGACTGTCAAGACAAAGATAGTTATCCGGGTGGACCCGATATCGGGTGTGGAGGTGCTTGAGTCATGAGGCCATCAGAGCTGCGCCAGATGTCAGCGGGCGAACTGCTGACCGAACTGGACAACCTGAAGAAGGAACGCTTCAATCTGCGTTTCCAGCAGACATCGGGGCAGGTGGAAAACACCGGGCGTCTGCGTGAGATCCGGCGCGATGTGGCGCGGATCATGACGATCCTGGGCGAGATGAATGTGGAGGGCGAAAATGCCAAATAAGCGGCGGCGCCTGAGCGGTACCGTAGTCAGCAATAAGATGGACAAGACCGTTGTGGTGCAGATCGAAAGCCGGTTTCGCCACCCGCTGTATGGCAAGGTCGTCAGCTCTGCCCAGCGTTTCAAGGCGCATGATGAGGGCAACGCGTGCCAGATCGGTGATTCGGTCATAATCGTCGAAAGCCGGCCGTTGAGCCGGACGAAGCGATGGGTGGTTGAGCAGATCATCGGGCAGGACCTCTCTGCGCAGGTCGAGAAGGTGGATGAACTCAGCGAAGCTCCCTCGGACGCAACCGTCGCTTCGAACCCAACCACTGCCAGCTAATCTGGCCTTCATGCAAGGAAGTGGGATAAAGCGATGATCCAGCAAGAAAGCCGGCTCAAGGTAGCCGATAACAGCGGAGCCCGCGAGATTCTGGTGATCCGTGTGCTTGGAGGCTCGAAGCGCTACTATGGCGGCATCGGTGATGTTGTCGTAGCAACGGTCAAGAGTGCCACCCCGAATGCGGGCGTCAAGAAGAGTGATGTGGTGCGCGCCGTGGTTGTCCGCACGACCAAGGAGTACCGCCGCGAAGATGGGTCGTATATCCGTTTCGATGAGAATGCAGCCGTCATCCTGGATGGCGAGAGCAATGCTCCGAAGGGAACGCGCATCTTTGGCCCGGTAGCCCGTGAACTGCGCGACGCAGGCTTCATGCGTATCGTCTCACTCGCGCCCGAGGTTCTGTAGACACGGCAGCCGGGCGGCACACCAAGTCAGG
>JADZAD010000220.1 GCA_020852775.1 Anaerolineae bacterium | reverse complement strand
GCGACTCGGTCAACCTGACCGTCACCCTGGGCAAGCCGGTGGCGCTCGACCGCGGCGCGAAGTTCGCCATCCGTGAGGGCGGCCTCACCGTTGGCGCCGGTGTCATCACCGAGATTATCAAGTAAGGCAACGCGACATCTCAGGAGGGCCAGTGTGCAGGCACGTGAATACAGTGCGCGCACACTGGCCCTCCTTTACAGAACTGCACGCCAGACAAACAAAGGTTAGAGAAGCGATGGCCAAGAAAGGTACCCGGGTCCTTATCCGGATGCAGAGCACGGAAAGCGGGCACTTCTACCTGACTGAGAAGAGCCGCCGAAATGATCCGCAGCGTCTTGAACTCAAGCGCTACGATCCCTTCCTGCGCAAGCATGTGGTATACCGCGAAACGCGCTGACGGTCGTCAAAAAGCCGTTTTGTGGTATACTACTAATGCGGTCGCAGCATACGCGAGTAGCTCAACTGGTAGAGCAACGGTCTCCAAAACCGTAGGTTGTGGGTTCGATTCCTGCCTCGCGTGTCTATAACAGGTTGTCCACGACACCGCTCTCTGGCGGTGTCGTGGCTGTAGAAAAGGAATACAGCCAGTGTTCTTCAATAAGCGGAAAGACCAAGACAAAGAGCATAAACCCGCGAAGCGCGCCGCAGACAAGGGCGAGGTCCGCAAGGGCACCAAGAGCGATAACGCCATTATCCGCTACTTCCAGGACACCGGTGAGGAACTTCGCAAGGTAGCCTGGCCTACCCGTGATGAAGGCATTCAGTTGTCCACCATTGTACTGGTGGCTACCCTGGTTGCCTCACTCTTCCTGGGGAGTTTTGACTGGATCATTCAGCAGATCGAAGCGCTGGTCCTGCGGGGCTAACCCGGAGTTCGGGCGCAGCCACGCCGCGGTTTGTCCGATGAAGCAGGGTGAGTACAGGTAGCAGCCATGACAGACGAGCAGGAAGCACCTATATTTGGTGGAGATGACAGCCCGGATGATGGCCGGCACTGGTATGTTGTCCATTGCTATTCGGGTTATGAGAATAAGGTTCGCCACGCCATCGAACAGCGGATTGAGTCGATGGGTATGGAAGACAGCGTCTTTGATGTAATCGTCCCCACCGAGGAAGAAATCGAGATCAAGGACGGCAAACGCCGCACCGTTGAGCGCCGCGTCTTCCCCGGCTACATCCTCGTGCAGATGATCATGAGCGAGGACTCCTGGTACATGGTGCGCAACACACCCGGTGTCACCGGGTTTGTGGGTATGGGCAACAAGCCCACCCCGCTCTCTGAGCAGGAAGTCGCGCAGATCATGAAGCGCATGGAGGCGGACGCACCGGTCGTTAAGGTTACCTTCAAGACCGGGCAGAAGGTGCGCATCATCGATGGCCCGTTCAACGACATTATCGGCGTTGTTGAAGAGATCGACATGGAACGAGCGAAGGTCCGCGTGATGGTATCGTTCTTTGGCCGGGAGACGCCCGTGGAGTTGGATTTCCTCCAGGTTGAGAAGATCTGACCTGGTAGGGGGGCATTCGTCCTCCTGCCCCGGATCGCCGTCAACCGGTCGAATCGGCAGTTAACCCAGGAACGCGATATCGCGTTCCCTTATCGTGAGGGAGGCCCGCCAGGCCGCTCACCTCTGAAGGAGCGTAGTGACGTATGGCAAAGAAGATTACGGCAGTCGTCAAGCTGGAAATCGAAGCGGGCAAGGCGAATCCTGCGCCCCCGATCGGCCCCGCGCTGGCGCAGCACGGTATCAACCTGATGGCGTTCTGCAAGGATTACAACGCCCGTACTTCCAACCGGATGGGCGATATCATTCCCGCGGAAATCACCGTCTTCAGCGATCAGTCGTTCAAGTTTGAACTCAAGACCCCGCCGACAGCCTTCCTGATCCGCAAGAAGATCGGGCTGGATAAGGGCGCATCGGCCACCGGCCGCGACAAGGTCGGCACACTGACCCGCACACAGGTCCGCGAGATCGCGGAACTCAAGATGCCAGACCTGAACGCCCACTCCATCGAAGAAGCGATGCTCCAGGTTGAAGGTACAGCCCGCAGCATGGGCGTCTCGGTAGCCGACTGAGTTGATTAGTGGGAGGAACTTGCCAGCCCCGCTGGCAGGCTCCGCCAACCAGCGGTAGCGCACGGCTGCGCCCGCTGAACACCACCCGGAGGAACATAAAAGAAAATGGCACAACACGGCAAGAAATACCTGGAGAGCGCCAGGCAGTTCGACAGCGAGAAGCTGTATGACCCGGCAGAAGCCCTCGGGTTAGTAAAACAGTTGGCGACCGCCAAGTTCGATGAGACCGTGGAAGTCCACATGCGCCTGGGCATTGACGCCCGTCAGGCCGATCAGCAGATGCGTGGCGTTATCCTGATGCCCGCGGGCCTCGGCAAGACTGTCCGTATTCTGGTCTTCGCGGAAGGTGAAGCCGCCCGCCTGGCGAATGAAGCCGGAGCGGATATCGTAGGCGGGGATGACATCATCGAGCGTATCCAGACCCAGAACTTCCTCGATTTTGACATCGCGATCGGTGTGCCGGAAATGATGGGCAAGGTCGGGCGTATCGCTCGTATCCTCGGCCCGCGCGGCCTCATGCCCAGCCCGAAAGCGGGCACGGTCGTGCAGGCACAGGACCTCGCCCGTGTGATTGAAGAATCACGTGCAGGCCGCGCTGAGTACCGGAACGATAAGACAGGCAACCTGCATGTCGCAATCGGTAAGGTGAGCTTCACGCCCGATGCGCTGCAGCAGAACTTCAACGCGCTGATGGAAGAAATTCGCCGTGTTCGTCCGGCTTCGGTCAAGGGTATTTTCGTCCGCAAGCTGGTGGTCACGTCCACAATGG
>JADZAD010000219.1 GCA_020852775.1 Anaerolineae bacterium | reverse complement strand
TCCCTTACGTCCTGCGCTGGGCGACTGTAGCGACCGAAGACAACACGTTCTACGAAAACCCCGGCTTCGACCCGCAGTCGATCGCGCGGGCGGCGTGGGAGTGGGCGCAGCAGGGCGAGATTGTCTCTGGAGGCAGCACGATCACCCAGCAGCTTGTCCGACAGATCGTCTTTGAATACGAAGAGCGCACTGAACAATCGCTGCGGCGTAAGCTCAAGGAAGCCATCCTTGCATGGATCATGACGCAGCAGTTCAGCAAAGATCGCATCCTCGAGCTGTATCTGAACGAGATCCCTTACGGGAACCTGACCTACGGCATCGAAGCGGCAGCGGATGTCTACTTTGATAAGCATGCCAGTGCCCTGACGCTGGCCGAGGCTTCATTCCTGGCAGGTATCCCGCAGGCGCCGGGGGTATATGACCCGTACACCGATTTCGCCGGGGTCAAGGCCCGCCAGCGGCAGGTGCTGGACCTGATGGTGCTGCATGGCTACCTGACGAGTGAGGAAGCGGATGCAGCCTTTGCTGCCCCACCGGTCGAGGCCGGTGATCTTGCCAGCCCGGATATTTCACTGGTCGCGCCGCACTTCACCGTCGAGGTCAAGCGCCAGTTAGCCGAACTGCCCGGCATCGACCCGGTGCTGCTCTCCCGCGGGGGCTTACGGGTCTATACGACGCTTGATCCCGGCTACCAGGCACTTGCGGAGCAACTGGCAGCGGAGCAGGTGGCCGAGTTGCGTGATGAATACAACCTGACCAATACCGCACTGGTGGCGCTCAATCCGAACACGGGCGAGGTGCTGGCGATGCTGGGCAGCGTAGATTACAACGACACCAGTATCGATGGGGCGGTGAACGTCACGCTTTCGCCACAGCAGCCGGGCAGCACGATGAAGCCCTTCACCTATGCGCTCGCACTTGAGCAGGGTCGCACCGCTGCCGACATCCTGTGGGACGTGCCGATGGGCTACGACACAGGCATCGGCGAGGGATACGACTACGTTCCGGTCAACTATGACGGACGCTTCCACGGGCCGGTACGGATGCGTGACGCGCTGGCAAACTCGTACAACATCCCGGCGGTGACGACCCTGCGCGATGTGGGCGTGGACAACCTTGTGGCGCTGATGCGGCAACTGGGCGTGGAAAGCCTGAGTGAAGACCCGGCCCGCTACGGCCTGTCACTGACACTGGGTGGAGGTGAAGTGACGCCGCTTGAATTGACCGCTGCCTATGGTGCGCTGGCGACTGGCGGAAACCGGGTATCGCCCTACCTGATCGAACGTGTCACCGACCGGACGGGGACGGTGCTCTACCAGCACACGCCGCAACCGCCACAAAGCGTGATTGACTCACGGGTTGCGTTCATCATCAGCAGTATTCTCTCTGATAACACTGCCCGTACCCCGGCGATGGGCTCCGAGTCGCCGCTGCTGCTGCCCTTTCCGGCGGCAGCCAAGACTGGCACGACCAATGACTTCCGTGATAACTGGACGATGGGCTATACGCCGCACCTGGTGGTCGGCGTGTGGGCAGGGAACACCGATGATACGCCTATGGCGGAGGGGATTTCCGGGCTGGTCGGGGCGGCGCCGCTGTGGAACCGTTTCATGACGGAGGTCTATGACAACCCGGAACTGACCAGCCTGCTCGAAGCGCCCGGCCTGCCTCCGCTGCGCTCTGACTTTGCCCCGCCGCCCGACGTTGCACAGCGCCCGGTCTGTGTGCTTTCGGACTGGCGTGATCCCCGCGCGGCGGAGGAAGGCTGCACCCGTACCCGCAACGAATGGTTTGTGGTACTGCGTCCGGAAGAAGTCACCGAGATGCCCGCTACGCCGACCGTGCCCCCGACGGAAACTGTCGCGCCGACTTTTCCTCCGCTGCCGGAGGAACTCCTGCTGACGCCGGAGGGCTTCCCAACCGAAGTCCCGACGCTGGAACCACAGCGTGTTGAGATCGAGCCCGGGCTGTGGGCATTGACGGTGATGCGCTTGCCGGATGAAGCCCGCCAGGTGCTGGCCGCTGCCGCGGAGAGTACCACGCGTCCGGATGTGCCTGGCGCGCTGCCGCCGGTGTACTGTGAAATGACGCACCCGTATCCCGCCTCGGACACGGTAGCGGTGCAGTTGTTCATCGCCCCGCCCGCCGATCCGGTCGATGCGCTGCGCGCGCGCAATTGGGCCTACGAGAACGGTGTCCCAATCGTGCCGGGCTTTGACTGTTCGGATGAGGTACTGGCACAGGTGACACTTGAACCGACTGTGGACTACGATCTGGTCAGTGGCGCGACCTACCGCATCGACTCACCGATCGCGGGCGACCAGCTCTTTGGAATAGTGCCGATTACGGGCACAGCGGCTTTCGACCCTGTACGAGTGATGTACTACAAGGTTGAACTGGGCATCGGGGAAAACCCGGAACAGTGGCTGACGATTGGCGACATCCACCCCGAGGTCGTGTCCGGTAATGTGCTCGAATACCTGCACGCGGATGCGCTTGCGCCGGGGCCATACGTGATCAGGCTGGTGCTGGTGCGGACGGATGGCAACTTTCTGCCGCCCTTCCCGGTGCCGATCACGGTCGTGCCCGCGCCTGCGCCATAGCCTTACCTGGCCTGATACGAATCGCGCAGGGGGGAGACCCCTTCCCCCTGTTTCAGTTTCCACGCAGCTCGCGGATGCGCTCCAGCGCCAGTTCCAGCAGGAATGCCCTGTCGCGCTCGTCAAGTTCAGCAGTCAGCAGCATCTCCGGGCGGCGCTGCCAGGTGCGCCGCAGCGCCTGTTCACGGCGCCAGCGCCTGACGTTGGCTTCGTGCCCTGATAGCAGCACCTCCGGTACTGGCATCCCGCGGAATTCCG
>JADZAD010000218.1 GCA_020852775.1 Anaerolineae bacterium | reverse complement strand
TGCGGTGGGGAGCCGGTCGCCTTCGCTATAACGTCCGCTGCGAATCTCCCGGATCAGAATCTGCCTGATCTGTTCGTAGAGCGGGGCTGGGTCAACACGATCGATCTTGTACATAACCCGGCGAGTAGCCTTCTGCTCGTGGTTGACACGGGGATTTGCTATATCAATATATCAAATCCATGATAGCATGGGTTCTTTCCCGGTGTCAATAGGTACTGTTCCTGACAGGCGCAAAGAGACTCAGGCGATCGAGCAAAATGGATCCAGCAAGACCGTGAGACAAGGGCTGACGAGTCACGTCAATCCTCTTCAACTGGAGCAGGGATTATGAAGTCCAAGATACCACTATTGGGGTGTGGGGATGGTCACAGAACCGACAGGATTGCACCGGACAGAGAGAAGCATGGATCCGGTCAGGGGGCCCCATGCTTGCCGGCACACTGATGATCTCGTGGTGTACGGCCTGCCGGGTTAGGACGGCAGTAAGCCCGATATACGCAATAATTCGCAAAATTTTACCCAGGCCAACACGGCCTTTGAGCGGTATCTACTTGCCCTCCCATTGATGGATAGTTCCCTGCAATGCATCAACGATCTCCTCTATATACTCATCGTCGTAAGCTCCTTGGTGGTCCCGTGGATGGTCAGCCCTGTTCCTATCCCGGAGCTTACTTGCTTTTCGACCTGATGAGTCTTTTATCCGATCATTTTGCAGACCGATCTTGACACTGGGTGGCGCGACGCGCATTGACGGCATCCACCTCACCGTGGATTGGATCGTCGGGCAGATGGCATCCGCACGGGCGAACGCTGGCAGAGATGATCGAGGATTATGTCCGTAACCCACTGACGCCAGCCCAGATCTATTCCGCGCTGGCCTACCAGTATAACCAGACGCCCTGCTTGGTGAGCGCGAGGCTCAGTTCGCGGAGGTATGGCATCTCAGGTATGTCATCACTGCGTGGGAGGCAGCGGAATAGGGCAACACGATCTGAATACCGCCTTCATAATTCTTGAACAGATTATCGGTACGCTCATGGATGCTGGCCCTGTAAGTCCGTCCTTGGAGTAGTCACCATGAGTGTAGAACTCATTCCTCTTTCTTCCACGCCAGACCAGACGACGGACCAGACCATCGTGTCTGAGACCGAGGTACCCACCCGGATAAGCGTGTGGAAGATTATGGGGGGCGTTCTACTGCGCCCCCACGCGATGTTTGAACGCATGCATGACCTCAGGCGGACGCACAACTGGGTGGTTGTCCTGCTCATGCTGGTCGTGACAATAGCCGTTGCGCTGGTGAGCTTCGCTGGGAGGGCAGATGTCATGCCGCAAATGGCCACCACCGGGACCGCGGACTCAGTCGCCCCGGCTACCTCCATGTCGAGCATGATACTGGTGAGTGTGGGTCTGTCAGCGCTCACTAGTATCATTGGCTCGGTCACGGGGTACTTTCTGTGCGCCGTCGTCCTGTTCGGTACGAGCTTGATCATGGGCGGCAAGGTTCGTTTCCGCCAGATGCTGGCCGTATCGATCTGGTCGAGCGTGCCGCTTATCCTGCGACAGGTGGTGCATGCGGCAGTAGCTCTGGTTACCGGGCAGACTATCGCGGCGGGCTTCAGCGGTGTCCTGACGATGTCGGAAGCCGCCTCGATGCCGGTGCTGAACCTGCTGCTGGGCCAGTTCGATATCTACCTTCTCTGGAGTGCCATTCTACTGGTGATCGGTGTGACGGTGATGGCACGCCTCAGTACAGGCAAGAGCATCACCGTCGTGCTGATTTACCTGCTCTTTGCCGCCGCCGCCGCAGTTGGTCTGAATCTTGCCCTGAGCGCCCTTTCTGGCCTGTTCGGCGGTATCGGGGGTGGACGTGGTGTCCCCGGCATGGGCGGAGGCCCCGGTGGCATGGGTGGGCCGCGTTTCTAGGGAGCTTGTTCGATGGCATTGATCGAGATTCGCGGCCTGCGGCGCTATTACGTCATGGGCGATACGGTGGTGCGAGCCCTGGATGGCGTCAATCTGACGATTGAGCAGGGTGAGTTCCTCTGTCTGATGGGTCCGAGCGGCTCCGGGAAGAGTACGCTGCTCAATATGCTGGGTGGGCTGGACAAACCCACGGACGGCTCAATCGTGGTCGCTGGCCACCGCCTTTCTGAACTGGACGAGAACGGCCTCGCGCTGTATCGCCAGCACGAAGTGGGCTTTGTATTTCAGTCGTACAACCTGATCCCGACTTTCACTGCGGCACAGAACGTGGAATTCCCGCTCGTCTTTACGGGTGTTTCCCCGGAGGAGCGCCGCCACCGTGCCGGTAACCTGCTCACTGAACTGGGTCTTGGCGATCGCCTGCATCACCACCCGACGGAGATGTCCGGTGGTCAGCAGCAGCGTGTAGCGGTGGCGCGCAGCCTGATCAACCAGCCGCATATCCTGCTGGGTGATGAGCCAACCGGTAACCTCGATTCAAAGACCGGGGCCGAGATCCTCAACCTTTTTGTACGCTTGAACCGTACCGGACAGACCCTGATCATCGTGACCCATGACCCGCGCGTGGCTGAGTATGGCACGCGTACGATCCACATGCTGGATGGCCGGATCGTCGAAGACGTCGAAAACGCGCAGACTAACCCTGACCCCGAACTATCGCCCACTGAGGAGTCCCTCTCATGAGAAGGCAGTACCGCAAGCTGTTCCCCGGCCTTGGCGTCATTGCCATGCTGGGCGTACTGGTGACAGGTGTCGCCCAGACCACCCACGCTCAGGCCTGTACCCCTGTTGCTCCCGCCACCTCCTGTGTGACCACCATGACCCCCTCAGCGATCAGCAACGCCGTCAACACCTCTGTCACAATCAACGGCGCAGGCTTCACGACCGCCGCGCCGCCCATTGTCAGGATCAATCAGGGGGCCTATACGGCGCTGCTGAACGTCACCAACATCGCTTCCGGGCAGATTACGGCGGTCGTTGCGGCCGGCCTCCCGGCGGAGATCAACGGTACCGTCTACACAATCTCCGTGGCGGATTCTGGTGCGAATGCCGCGACAGGGAGCCCACTCCAACTGATCATCATGACACCCGCTCCGACGGCGGCTCCGACGGCGACCGTGACACCGACGATGTTCGCTCGTCCGCTGGTCACCGTACTGGCCTACGGTGCGAGTTCGACCGTCATCTATCCGGGGCAGGACATCGACTTTGATATCACGGTCCAGAACACCGGCCAGAACACGGCGCGCGACGTGACAATCGCGTTCACCGGCAATGACCTGATCCCGCGGGATACCGGGGGCCTGCGCTCACTCGGGGACATCACCGCCGGGTCGACGGCACACTTCATCCAGCCGCTGCGGGTGGCAAGCAACCTCTCAGGCTACGAGGCGGTGGTAGACATCAAGATCCGCTACTTCGACGACTACGGCAAGGAGTATTCCGATACGTCCACTCTGAGCCTTGAAGCCGGACAGTACGCCTCGACACTCACGCCGACGCCAACACTCAGCATTCTGCCGAACCTGATCATCGACTCTCAGACCGTGAATCCGGCTCAACTGGTGCCGGGAACCTCGGCTACACTCAGTATCAATCTGCGAAACGTCAGCGGGGCCGGGGCGCGGCAGGTGGTCATCCGCCTGAACGTGCCCACTGCCAGCGCAGACATCCTAGCCGTGATGAGCAGCAACGAGCGCTACATAGAGCAGATAGGTGCCGGAGCAACCGCAGCAGCGAGTTACGACATCGCCGTGCTGGGGGACGCCGCGGCCGGGATTGTGCCGGTTGAGTTCGAGATGACGTACACCGATGATTACAACATCCAGCATACCGAGACCGAGTCGCTGAGTGTGCGCGTCGATGTGCCGCCCGTGCTATACATCAGCCTGTTCGACACCATCCCGGAGACGATCACGGTCGGGGATTCCTTTGAGCTCCCTATACAGGTCATCAATATCGGCACACAGGCGGTCAACGTCAACACCGTTGAGGTCACCAGCGATAAGCTGGTCATCACGAATGGGCAGACCTACATGGGTGAGCTCGACAGCGGTACCTCCGGGTCATTGGTGGCCAATGCGGAGGCGGACGAGGCGGGCACGGCCATTGTCACCATCGCCGTGAACTATCTGGACGCCTTCCAGCAGGTACAGACTTACACCTCCGAAATGACCTTCACAGTGAAGGATGTCACTGTCTCTGCGCCAGAGAACACCGGCCCAGGTGGGGCTGGCTTCCCCGAGATGTCCAGCGAGGACATGACGGTCTGGGAGCGCATCAAACAGGCGCTGCTGGGCTTCTTCGGGATCGCGGTGCGTGACCGCGGGATGGGTGGCCTGCCGATGGGCGGCACACTGCCCGGCAGTGGAGCTGGCACCTCCACAGCGACCGAATAGGCCGACGCCATGAAACTGCGCGACCTGTTTCTGCTGGTTGTAGCTAACCTGAACCGCATGCGCGGGCGTGTAGTGATGACGATGATGGGCGTTGTGATCGGCACCGCGGCGATCGTCATCCTGATATCGCTCTCGTCCGGGCTGCAGGCGAGCACCGTTGATAACTTCTCGCAGTTCGGCAGTCTGAACCAGATCACTGTGTTTTCCGGCAGCCGCTTCGGGGGCGATTCGACGGCGGAGGGGCTGACTCCCAGCGCGATCAATGATCTTGAAGATATCGATGGCGTCGTCGCGGTGACGCCTTACGAACAGTTCAGCGGTCAGTCCGTCCTGAAATACAACCGGCTTGAGGGCTTCGGCAGCATTTACGGGATCGACCCGCTTGTCCTGCCAGACATGAACTTCGAACTGAGCGAGGGCAGCGCGACGCTGGGGGCAGGTGCGGTGATCATCGGTTCAGGTGTAGGCTCAGGCTTCAGCGAAGCCAGCGACTCGGACCAGGGGCAGGGTGGTGGCCCCACCGGTGGCCCGCGTATGATGTTCGGGCCGGGCGCTCAGGCGAGCGACACCGAGAGCACCACCGAAGCGCTTGACCTCTACGGTAAGACGATCCAGCTTGAACTGACCCGCATGTCCGAAGACGGACAGGAGAACCGCACGGTGCGTCTGCGGGTGGCCGGGGTGCTGGCCTCCTCCGGGGGCAACGAAGACTACAACATCTACATGTCGATGAAGGACCTTGACAGCCTGCTGGCGTGGTCACGACAGGAACGCCCCAACTGGGTACAGGACGGTTACTCGCAGGTGATGGTGATCGCCGAGCAGGACGCCGATGTGACGCTGGCCGTCACCGAGGAAATTACCAACCGCGGCTACTTCACCATGTCCACCACCTCGATCGTCGAGAGTCTGAACAGCGTCTACGCGATTATCGAGGCGGTACTGGGGGGCGTTGCCTCGATCGCGCTGCTGGTCGCGGCGATCGGCATCGCCAACACTATGGTGATGTCGGTGCTGGAACGCACCCGTGAGATCGGGCTGATGAAAGCGATCGGTGCGCGCAACCGTGACGTGATGGCGGTCTTTCTCGCCGAGGCCAGCGCGATCGGTGTGATCGGCGGTGTGATCGGTGTGATCGTGGGTCTGGTGCTGGCACAGATTATCGGCGTGGTCGCCAGCGCCGTGGTGGGCACGGAGAGCGGCACTACGCTGGTGGTAACACCGTTATGGCTGCCTGTTTTCGCGATTGTCTTCTCGCTGGTGATCGGGCTGATCGCAGGTATCTACCCTGCCTTCCGTGCCGTCCAGCTAGACCCGGTACGCGCGCTCCGGTCTGAATAGCGCGCAGTTGACGCAAAGAGAGTTCCCGATGAAGAGTGATGGCCTGAAGGGCCTTGCCCTGGCCTGTGTGGCCACCCTGAGCCTGGCGGCCTGTTCGAGCGCCCCCGCGTTGTCGGAGGGTTCCGCAGAATCCCCGGATACGGCCATCGCAGACATTTCTGCCCAGAGCGCCCCGGCAGGTACTCCCACGGCGCAGACGCCTGCAGCAGCCAGTGGACTGCCTGCGGAGGAGCCTGCGGCCTACGGGATGTTCGCCGGATGGCAGGATGACACGTCCTTCACGATCCAGTCCTTCGGGCGGGGAGGGCGTGGTGACGACATGGCCATGACTCCTGCCCCAGCCGAGACCGGTGCAATCGCTGTGCTTGTCACGGCGGATACGATCCTCTATGAGGATGTGTCCGTGATGCCTGAGAGAAACAGCCCTGATGGGACGCCAGGTATGCCGCCCTTCGCGGGTACCTCCGGTGCTGGCCCCGGCGGGCCGGCTGGAACCCCTGGCACCGATGCGGGCAACTGGCCTGATGGGGCGGGTGGCCCTGGCGGCATGGGTGGGCAGAGCGGCTTCACGAGGCTTCCGCAGGCCGTCACCGCCGTCACGTCGCTTGAGGCCATGATGGATGGAGCGCAGGTCACCGTATGGGGTACGTTGGAGAACAACCAGGTGACCGCGAGCGTGATCGTTTACCGCAACGGGGGCGGTATGCGCCAGCCGCGGTAATCTCTGGCGCCCGAAAGTTCCGCACGGGCACGACGCAACTGGCCGGGTCGGTGCCTTCCGCACAGAGCGCTCCGACGAGCGACTCTATGGTGGTGGACGTCCAGCTGGCGGCCGCGGCCGCCAGCGAACTGTCCACGCAGCAGCCCACGGCTCTCGGGATGTTCGCCGGGTAGGACGGACGATACGTCTTTCACGATCCAGTCCTTTGCGGGTGAGAGACCAGGTCGCAACACCTGCCTCACGCTGGTTCCCCTATCTTTCCCGGAATCCTGTGACATGCTTTCCCTTATCCTTTCGGCAAGGGTATCCGGTAACCAAGTACGTCCATCCGCTACCAGACAACCCCGGAAAAGCCGCCGTCAGGCACCGGGGCTTCCAATACACTTAAAATATTGGAAGCCCCACATCTCCACCTGCGTGTGAAAAGCTCGTACTGCCAATATCCTTCAAATATTGGAAGCCCGTACATCCCGACTTGCGTGGGGAAAGCTCGTACTGCCAATATCACCAGAATATTGGAAGCCCACCTCTCTGTCTCATGATACTCTCTAATTCAGGTGTCGAGGAATCCGCCCGCACTACACACATTTCGATGTACCATTGTGTAAGGGACGGTGAGAGCGGTTGTGCCCTTATGAGGCGCGTGAGAGGACAAGGTCCATGTGCGCTTATCGGCCTTTGACGATCAGCCTGGCAGCTATGTTCACTGGTGTGATGTCGGTGGCCTGCGTGACAAATGCAGTACAACCAACTCAAGCGACCCAGGAGG